>JBCCDM010000093.1:0-17160 GCA_039030795.1 Cyanobacteria bacterium P01_A01_bin.84 | reverse complement strand
CTCGACGGTCTTGGGCTCATCGACTGCATTGAGTGCGGCTGCTGCGACCTCGTGTGTCAAGAAGTGAAAGCTAATAGCTAAAAGCTTTTCAACTATTGCTGTTGCGATACAAAAATACAAACAATTATAAATACAGTAAAACCAATATAAGCAAACACAGTTATCCAATCTAGCCAGTTAACAGGAATCATTTATTTACTATGATGTAATTAAAATTAATTTGTATAAGAATCGTATCAAAAATAGATTTATTAAAGAAACTTTCTTCTGCGATCGCTTCCATGGAATTGAGACAGGACTTACCCAAGGAAGATTTGTCCCAAGCAACGGTTACTACGTGTAGGAAAGCATAAGTCCTATCGGACACGCGGAAGGGTTAACGTCTGGGACGGAACTACGTAGCTTTTGCGTAAATCCTGTGAGAGTATCAATAATCTCACACTTTATAGTTAAAATATCTTCACATTGAATCCAAATATCCTATCTTAAGATACTGCGATCGCTACACAAGTTTTTCTATCCTCTAGATATTATTGATGATCAAATAAGCAATATTTTGGATATGTCATTCGATTACGATTTGTTTGTAATAGGAGTTGGTTCTGCTGGTGCTGCTGCTGCAAAGGCTGCTGCAAAACGTAATCTTCGTGTGGGAGTTGCAGAACAAACAGCTTTAGGTGGTACTTGTTTAAATCGTGGTTGTATTCCAAAAAAGTTAATTGTCTATGCTGCTGATTTTGCGCTGAACGGTAAAATGGCGGAAGATTATGGCTGGAATAAATGTGAAAGACACTTCAACTGGACAAAGTTTATTAATTCAGTTCATCAGCATATTAATAATATTAATGAATCTTATCGACAGACTTTAGAAAAATTAGAAATTAAGTTATTTGAAGATCGTGCATCTTTTGTGGATCCTCATAAAGTTAAGGTTGGAGATAAAGAAGTTACAGCAGACAAGATACTCATCGCTGTAGGAGGACAACCTTTCAAACCCGACCTTCCTGGTATTGAATACGGAATAACTTCTCGGGAAATGTTTAAATTACCCCATTTACCAAAACAATTAGCGATTGTAGGTGGTGGTTATATTGGTGTAGAGTTTTCTAGCATGATGAATGCTTTTGGATGTGAAGTCACCCTGATAGACTCTGATAAGGTAGTTCTATCAGGATTTGATGATGATATCCGTCGTGGCGTTCATAACGGTTTAATTCAAAGAGGAGTTGAGTTTATTGGTAATAGTAGAGCCAAGGAAATTAAACTCTGTGAAGATAAGTTGCTATTAAAACTTAATACAGAATCTGAAGATAAATCTGAAAAAATAATTACTGCTGATACTGTATTAATAGCAACTGGAAGAGTTCCAAATACATCAGGTTTGAATTTGGAAAGTGTGGGAGTAGAACTAGAAGAAAAAGGTTCTATCAAAGTCGATTGCTACAGTCAGACAACTCAGGAAAATATTTTTGCTGTTGGTGACTGTACCGATAGATTACAGCTAACTCCTGCTGCAAAAGCTGAAGCTGAAGCTTTTATTAGTACAGTTTTTGCGAAGAAACCCAAAACTATTGATTATGGTCTGATTCCTTGCGCAGTATTTGCACGTCCAGAAGCATCTAGTATAGGAATGACTGAAACTCAAGCCAAAGAAAAGTTTGGTGATGTTATTAAATGTTATAAAGCTGAATTTAAACCTTTAATCTATCAACTAACCACCAAGGAAGAGCAAATAATAATTAAAGTAGTTGTCAAAGGAGAATCTGAAGAAGTTGTAGGAATTCACATGGTAGGAGAACACGCAGCTGATATTATTCAATCTCTGGGTGTTGCATTTCGTAAAGGGATGACCAAACAAGACTTAGATGACGCGATCGCAATTCATCCCACTACAGCTGAAGAAATTTTGACTTTAGGTTAATCGGAAAAGTTGAAGAAAGTATAAAAATGCAGCAGTTCATCTACCTCCACGGATTTGCATCCAGTCCTAACTCTACAAAAGCGCAATATTTACGCGATCGCTTTGCAGAATGTGACATTAGTTTGCAAATTCCCGATTTAAACTTGGGGGATTTTTCTTGCTTAACAATTACCCGTCAATTGAAACAAGTTGCAGTAGAATTGTCCAAAAGTACAACAGATATAACTTTGATTGGTTCTAGTTTAGGTGGTTTTACTGCTGCATATCTCGGACAAAAATATCCCCAAATTAAGCGTTTAGTGCTTTTAGCACCTGCATTTGGCTTTTTATCTCACTGGTTAGCAACTTTAGGTAAAGCTAAGATAGCTCGTTGGCAGGAAGAAAAATATATATTGGTCTATCACTATAAAGAAAGAAAAGAGCTTCCTCTTAAGTACGATTTTCTCACAGATGCAACTAAATATCGTGAGGAAATATTACAGCGCTCAATACCTACTTTGATATTACATGGTAAAGATGATGAAGTAATTCCTATCCAAGCTAGCCACAACTTTGCATCTCAACGTCCTTGGGTGAAATTAATAGAACTTGAAGGCGACCATTCCTTAAGTAATTCTATGATTAAAATTTGGCAGCAAATTCAATTATTTTGTCAAATACCTTGAGATTGTATAATTATCTTTCAGGAATAACATCAATAACAATTTTATTTAAGTTTATCGAGCAAAAATTACTCTGGAAAAAGAGTAAATTAATATTTGCTATTTTTTGGAAATTTCTGGATCTAAAATCTTTCATGTAAACTTCTTCAACTCCCTATGCTTCCCTTCATAAGACCGGATTTAGCTGATTTCAGTGCTTATAAACCCCATCCTGGTAGTGATACCACACAACTCCCCGTCCCAAACCAAAAGTTAGATCGCTTAGACACTAATGAAAGTCCTTATGATTTACCACCAGAATTAAAGCAAAAGTTAGCCTGTACTTATCAACAGAGAATTGAAACTAATCGATATCCAGACGGGGCACATCAAGAACTAAAAGATGCGATCGCACAGTATGTCAATTCTTCAGTCAACCTTTTATCTTCTCAGTTTAAAGCTGAAAATATTTCTATTGGAAATGGTTCTGACGAACTAATCCGCTCTTTGCTGATTGCTAGCTGTCTAGGTGGAGAAGGCTCTATTCTAATTGCTCAACCGACTTTTTCCATGTACGCAATTTTAGCAAAAACCCTCGGTATTCCAGTTGTAGAAGTAAATAGAAATGAAGAAAATTTTGAGATTGATTTACAAGCAGCACAAACAGCCATAGAGAAAACTAAACCTATTCCTATTAAAACAGTATTTGTTGTTCACCCTAATTCCCCTACCGCCAATCCCTTAAATGCGGCAGAATTAAGATGGTTAAAAGGTTTGCCAGAAAATATTTTGGTAGTAGTAGATGAAGCTTACTTTGAATTTAGTCAAAACTCTTTAGTAAATGAATTAATCGAAAAACCTAATTGGGTAATACTGCGTACGTTTTCTAAAGCTTTCCGTTTAGCCGCAATGAGAGTCGGTTACTGTATCGCACATCCGGAATTAATCACTGTCTTAGAAAAAATTCGTTTACCTTATAATTTACCTAGCTTTTCAATCGCATCAGCCTTAATTGCTATCCAAAATAAGGATATTTTACTTGCTTCCATTCCTCAAACATTAGTGGAACGGGATAACTTAATTTTAGCTTTATCTGTTCATCCAATGCTAAAAGTCTGGAAAAGTTCAGCAAATTTTGTCTATTTACAGCTAGAAAAAAACTTAATTAATTCACATCAGAATTTATTAACTTTCATAACCCAAGAACTGAAAGAATCTGGAACTCTCATACGCAAACTTAATAAAGGTTTACGAATTACTATTGGTACGCCAGAAGAAAATACTTGTACAATAAGTAGACTGAGAACAGTTCTTGCTAATTTGAAATCAGAGCCTTAAAAAGTAAATAATATATATTACCTAAATATATTAACTATTTTTAAACTTATTTCCTGGACAACGGACGCTATTTACTGTTTGTGGCAAAACTCCTACTAATAAAGCAAAAGCTTCATCAGGCAAATGAGAGACAATGTCTGAAGGAAAATACTGATCGAACTGATCGAGTATCTTTCGTACTCTCTGATTAGGAATAGGATGTTCAGTAATTTGTTTGATCAACCTAATCCATTGTCGTCTTATTAAATAAGCTTTCTGACTTTCTTCATGAGAATCGGTGGTGAGAATAGATAAATTTCCTATAGGTATTACCCCATGACAATCTAAATCATAATCTCCACCGATCACTGCACCCGGTCCAGCAAATTCTGCATGGTAACGTTTAAAAATTATAAGCCCATTCCGCCTGCGGCTATTTACTACAGAAGTCACCCCACTACGCAGCATATCTAATAAATTAGGATAAGGGGCTTGCTGTTCGTTATCCGGTATGACAACAAAGTTTAGAAAACTGGTGTTAGGAGAATAAGTTGATACCATAGTAGATTGATAGCGCTGACGCTTTTCGCTATCCATTTGTTTAAATGTAGAACGATTTCATGAACAGTCTGGCTCTCTGATTAACCATAAGTAAAATGGGATTGAATTAAAACTTAATTTTCCTTTTATTAGCTATTAGCAATTTTGTAACAACATTAAACTTACTTAACAATAGAACAATCGTAGAAAAATCAGATTAATTTCGTAATCATATTTTATGATATCTAACTAGATTTGTCTTTGAATACAAGTCCCTTTTCTTAAAGTTTGTATAAAGAAGAATATTCCGACGACAAAGTAATATAAGGGTTTGAGGATGAGGATAGCGTGCTTGTACTGAGACTTTTAAGATAATAGCCATAATCTCTATTATCTTCTTTATTTTTATAGTTAATGCAAATTCTACATAGGCAATAGTAAACTTAAAATATCTGTTACTTTTCCAAAATAATTTCTTGAAAAATTAAATAAATATCTTTATAAATCAACTGGTACAAGCTTTCAACAAGAGGCAAAATAAGTATATAGTTCATTAAGAATTAATTATAGGGTTTTTCAATCCATCAAGTATAAAATTTACCAAAATTTAATTTTAGAGATAATATTAAGCATATGTATTAAATTTTTAATATTAATTAGCTTGGATTATATAAAAATATTTGGGAGTAATGATTATCAAAATTTGTACAAGCTTTATTTGTAAGCCAGTACTAAAGTAGTATAAATTTATTTAACGGTAGCAAATTAGTTAAATATTTATTAACGAATTAAACAATTCCGTTATTGCGACTTAAATGTTTGTGAAGAAATATTTGCTGCGATCGCCTAAGTAGAAACGTGTTCCAGTTAAACTCTACATTACGAACATGATATCCAGACTTGAAATAAAGTTGACGCGCTTTATAGTTATTTTGCAAAACATGAAGATATATATCGTTAAATCCCCAAGTAAGAGCAATTTTCTCGCAACTTGTTAGTAAACTAGAGGCTACACCTTTTCTGCGGTACTGTGGATGAACCGCTAAATTAGATAAATATGGGAAACTTTTCCTCGGAAACATCCAAGAGTCACTAAAACGTAAACTTAGCTCTACACTTCCAACTAGATTTTGAGTAGTTTCAGCTTTAGTATCTATAACGACCAAACATATATGATTTGGTACCCTTGAAGCAAAACGATGTCTTAGATCTTCATAAATACCCAAACGAAGTAAAGGAAAAAATATTCCCCAAAATCCATTTTGGGAATGAAAACTATCAGCAATCATTTGAGCAACAATAGTCAAATCAGCAGGACTTGCTGCACGAATTTGAAATGAAGATGTATTTCTATCAGTTGCGACTGTCATTAGCGGTTCTTGCCTAGATTGATGAATAAGCTAGAATATCAAGGTTAGTCGATGATTGAGAATTAGGTATTACATTTTTTGCGATACTATATCGCCATTTGTTTTCTTAAATAAAATTATCTTATGTAGATGGTGAAAAATTGTAATTTCACTGTCATCTGATTAGCGTATTTAGCATTATTCCAGATTACAGAGATGGCAATCTCCGGTATACTTCTCTACATTAAGTTTTACCCTGTGCGGGAAGCAAGCTACAGTATCACATAGATTCAGCTTTAAAATGTTTGCAGTATATATATAAACATACTTTTACTTCAACTGGTAATGGGATTGAGAACTTTAGCATAGTTGGTCTGAAATTATAGCAAATCTGAGATGGCAGGTTTATGCTAATCCTCAAATAAGCAAAATTCTATGGGTCGGTAAGCACACCACCCTAAAGTTAGAGTACAAAACAAGGATAATAAAAGAGATGTTTCCATAATTATCCTACTGTGGTGCAAATTTTCCTTAGTAAACTATTACTTTATGACTTGAGGGTAGCAGTATTCAATCACCAAAGTTAGGTAGATAAAATCTTTTAAGCTATTTGTCTAGTTCAAAATAGCAGAAGCTTTCTCTAAAACAGGAATCAATATAAAAAAATATGATAATAACTTCCTTTCGTTACTGATAGTTATTCTTCTTTAAGAAAATTTAATAAGTATTGTCTATCTGCTGAGCAATTAGCTAGAAAAAGCACTGATACAAAAAAACAAAGTTGCACCCATAAAATTTACTTAAGAATGTTAGAGATAGCTCTCCAGAGGGAAAACTTAATATGCAGCCCAAGCAGAAAGTTGGATGAGCTACATATAGTAAAAGACTTTAAATTGGAGGTAAAACACAATTTGGCAAATAGACGTATCTTCCATAAGACTGATACTGAAGGGGAAACACCTGTTAACTCAGATGTGGTCTGTATATGGCAATATATCGATAAAGGAACTAGCTATTTACATCAATAGCAGTGAGTATACATATAAAATTTTCTCTTTTGCAGTTACATAGGTATAAACTCTTACTGGTCGAAATGTTCTGCCATTAATTGATTTCAACAAATCTATCACTAAAAACTTATTGTTAAGCCGACTGCCATTGCAGCAGGGAAACGGTGGATGAAATCCCAAATAAATAAAAAGCCAACAATTTTAGTCGTCGATGACGAACCTGATAATCTAGATTTGCTTTACCGTACCTTTTATCGGGAATATAAGGTATTGAGGGCTTCTTCTGGTCCAGATGCACTTGAGTTACTGGCAAAGGAAGGAGATGTATCGGTAATTATTTCCGATCAAAGGATGCCGATGATGAGCGGTACAGAATTTCTCAGCCTGACTGCGACTCAATATCCCGACATTATGCGGATCATTCTAACTGGTTATACTGATGTTGAAGATTTAGTAGAAGCAATTAATTCAGGTAAAGTATTTAAGTATGTTACCAAACCATGGGAAGCAGAAGACTTAAAAGCTGTTGTGCGGCAAGCACTAGATACTCATAATGTTCTCAAAGCTCGTACTCAAGAGTTATTTCGCACCCTGCGTCAAGAATCTTTATTAAATACTGTTACTAATACTATTCGCAGCGCCCTTGATTATCGTCAAATTCTTCAGACAATAGTAGATACTGTTGGTAAAATGTTAGAAGTTGATGTATGTCTACTACGACCTTTTCAAGATGGAGATTTGATTGATGAAGGATTTGTTTATCAACAGGCAGCCATAGAAGAAATAGGTGAAGATCAAACAAGAGTAAACAAGGAAATAATTGCTTCATCTTCAGAACCTCAACTTCCTTCCCCCAAAACACTTTTAGCATATACTGTCTGGGAAACTGAGGAGGTACAGGTTGTTCCAGACGTAACTCAAAATGAATTTATTCAAGGAGATAGCAATTCTTGTGAAGGTCGTGCAGAGGCTTTTGCTGCTGCCAACATTTGTTCCAGTCTTGTAGTACCATTGCTGTTCCGACAGAAATTAATGGCTGTACTTGCTTTGCATCAGCGTCACGAACCTCGTTTTTGGGAAGAAGGTGAAGTCAAACTAGTAAATATGGTCGCAGACCAAGCCGCTTTAGCACTATCACAAGCTTATGCTTACGAGCAAGTACATTCTCTTGCAAAAAGAGAAGCTTTAATTAATACGATTACTAGTTCAATTCGCTCTAGTTTAAATCCTCAAGATATTTTTGCTGCTATTACCCAACAGTTAGGACAAGCATTACAAGTCAACTGCTGTATTTTATCTTTATGGAAAAAAGAAGATGAATTTGTAGAACGGGTTGCTTTATATGAATCATCTCAAGTACAGAGTATATTTTTAAATTCTAATAATTTAGATTCAGAAAATTCAGATGAGCATAGTATAAATATTTTTTTACATCAACAATTACTTAAGTCACAAATATCTATTAAAGAAAATCCAATACTACAGGAAATAATAAAAACACAAGAGCCTGTTATTATTCCTGGAATTAATAATTTTCTTTTAGAAGCAAAAGATTTATCTTCAATAATAGAACTTTGCAAGTCTCTTATGGTTGTGCCATTACTTGCAGACGGTAAGATTATTGGCAGCATTACCTTATACAAAGATAATCCTCCTCATAAATGGTTAAGTTCTGAGATTGAATTAACAAAAGCTGTGGCTGTTCAAGCTGCGATCGCAGTACAACAGTCGTATTTATATCAGACAACCCTTAAACAAGCAGAACGCTTACTTGAGTTAGATAAACAAAAAACTGAATTCTTCCAAAATATCTCCCATGAGTTCCGTACCCCAATTACTTTGATTCAAGGACCTTTAGAATCAGCAGTATCCTCACGTACCGGTTTATCTCATTCTCAAAGTAATATAGCTTTACGTAATTCTCGACGGTTACTGAGGTTAGTAAATCAATTATTAGATTTGCAACGTCTAGATGCAGGTCGAATGCGTTCTAGCTTTCGTCCTTGTAATTTAGTTGAGTTTGTTAGCCAAATTGTTGAGTCTTTCCGTCCTTATTGTGAGAAAAAGCAGCTCAATCTAATTACAGATTTTGAACAGTGTCCGATTATCTACTTGGATATGGAAAAATTTGACAAAGTGGTTTATAACCTTTTGTCTAATGCTATGAAGTTTACCCCAGAAGGGGGTAATATTACCATCTTGGTGCAACCAGAGGATAAAAAATGTATTCTGCAAGTGCAAGATACTGGTATTGGTATTAAGCAAGAACAAATTTCTGATTTATTTGAGCGTTTTCGTCAGGCTGAAGGTTCTGAAAATCGTTCTTATGAAGGTACAGGGTTAGGTTTAGCCTTAGTTAAGGAGTTAGTGGAAGTTCACGGTGGTGAAATTCTGATAGATTCAGAGTATGGTAAAGGTACTACATTCACAGTCTCTTTGATTCAGGGTAATGCTCATTTAAATCCAGAACAAATAATTGAGGATACAGTCGAAATTGATATCAACCGAGCGAATGTAGAATTGGCAGATTTAGAATTACTTGAATCTATGCCAGCAGATGATTTAGATAGTTTAGCGAATCTAGATGAATTGTCTGAAGAATACGAGCTTAACAATAATGGAAATACTACTTCGTCAATAATATTAGTAGTAGACGACAATCCAGATTTACGCACTTATGTCTCTGAGATTCTCAAAGCTAGTGGTTATCGAATCATAACAGCGCGTAATGGTTCTGAAGGTTTCAAGATTGCCAGAAAAATTGCACCGAACCTAATTATTACTGACTTAATGATGCCTGTAGTTACGGGCATACAAATGATTAAAATGATTCGTCAAGAGGTTCGACTCAGAGGAGTACCAGTTATCTTATTGACAGCTAAAGTTGACGAAGAAACCCGTATTGAAGGAACAGAACATGGTGCAGATGCTTATCTAGCAAAACCATTTAATGACCGGGAACTTTTGGCTGAGGTTAAAAATCTTTTAGCACTAAAAGAAAATGAACAACGTGTTGTTGAGTTAAATACCTACTTAACTCAATCAGTTCTAAAACGCTTTTTACCTCCAGTACTAGTTAATAAAGCTGCAACTGGAGACTTAGTTTTAGACTTGCAACCAGAGCCACGTTTGATTACTGTATTGTTTAGCGACATTGTTGGCTTTACTCAATTGGCAAATACACTGAGGTCGCGAAAAATATCCGAACTGCTAAATGAATACTTAGAAGCTATGACCAAAGCTGTTTTTGACAACGGTGGAACAGTAGATAAATTTATGGGGGATGCTATTTTAGCTTTATTTGGCGCTCCCGAAGAACTTACCCCCAATGAACAAGCACGTCGTTCGGTTAATACTGCCAGAGCAATGTTGCGATCGCTCGAACAGTTAAATCAAAGCTGGTACGATAAGGGCTTATTTGATACAGATGGACGAGACGGTGTCAGGTTTCGTTGTGGTATTCATCAAGGGACTGCTGTAGTGGGGATGTTTGGCAGTTCTGAACGTGCAGACTATACTGCTATTGGTCCTAGTGTAAATATTGCTGCACGTTTACAACAAGCAGCAGAACCCGGTAGCATCATTGTTTCTGCGGCTGTTGCTGATTATTTACAAGATGAAGAAATTACCAAAGGTAGTTCTTTAGAACTTAAAGGAGTAGATGAAACTGTACTGACTTTTACTATTAACACCGAATTAGTAGTTAATCGTTAAAATCAGAGAAATATAACTTTATATTTCGTAAATTTCGTATATAGTCTGCAATCAAAGTAAATAATTGTTGAAAGCATGATAAAAGAACTTCCAAGAAGAAAAGTGGAAGGAAACATTATCATGTGTTTTACAATCAATTGCAGTATCTACCAGGTATAAGCGTGCAAGTAGTTAGATGATACAATTTTTGGCAGAAAAAACTACAGAAGAATCACAAACCTGGGAAAGACATAAAGACCCAGAAGGCTTGTGGATCGCTTTATTTGCAGGTTCTTGTCTTATACACCTGCTATTCTTCTGGTCCCTTGCACAAGCTAAAGTCAACTATTCCTTAGAAGGGGAACAATCTTCTAAAACAGTTCCCATCGAGTTTATTGAGCTTCCTTCTAAAGTAAAACCCCAAACTCAAAAATTAGCTCAGAAACCAAAACCTCAAATTAAACCGCCGTTACAATCTAAGAAAGTATCCCCAGTCAATCCACCAAAGGTTACAAATAATATTCCTAAGATTCAAGGCGATGGTACTTTTGTTTTACCTAAGAACGAAAGTTATTTGTCTCAGATACGCAAACAGCAGGAAAAACAGCGTCGTCAATTTGAACAACAAGAAAAAGAATTCCGAAGAGAACAGGAACAGATAAGACGCGATCGCGCATTAGTAGAAAGAAATCGTCAGCAAGAACGAGAGAAGCAACGTCGTCAAATCAAGCAAGAAGAAGAGGAATTTCGTCAAGAAGAAGAAAGACAAAGAATAGAAAAGCAGCGACAAGCAAACCAACGTCGTTTAGAAGAAAAGAAGATTGCACAGCAAATTCGTCAAGAACAAGAAAGACAAAGAATAGAAAAGCAGCGACAAGCAAACCAACGTCGTTTAGAAGAAAAGAAGATTGCACAGCAAATTCGTCAAGAACAAGAAAGACAACGTATAGAAAAACAGCGACAAGCAGACCAACGTCGTTCAGAAGAAAAGAAGATTGCACAGCGAATTCGTCAAGAACAAGAAAGACAACGTATAGAAAAACAGCGACAAGCAGATCAAGCTCTTCAAAACCAAAAGCAACCAGCTAAACCACCACCACCTTCAAAAATAGCTAGGGGTCCAGAAGCTGAAACAGGAGACCTTTTGAGAGATCCTAGTAAAAATAATCCCACAAATAATCGAGGAAAAGTCAAAATCGACGACCCCGGAAAGCGTTTATCAGATTCTCCTATAGGAATTTCTGTAACTTGGAATGTGGAACTTAGTAAGTTACAAGAAGATAAACCAGCAGAAAGACCAGATAAACCAGCTATTCCTCCATCTGGATTGCTCCCAACCATCAAATTACCAAATACAATAGGTCAAATAGAGTGTAAACAAGATAATTTCTTAATTAGATTAATAATTGATGAAAAGGGTAACTTAATAGGAGCGAATCTCGATCCAAAAGAAAAGAAAAATATTCCTCCACTACAAAGAGAAGCGTGTAGGAAATATGCAGATTATATTTTTCCTTCTGGTCAAAAATTCACCCCCGGTTATGGGAAAGATCCTAAAACTGGCGAACTCAAGCCAAAATTTAGCAATTTGCCTGTGCGTATAAAAAAGACCGGAAATTAAACCTACTCAACCTTGATTATTAACTGGTATAGTGTTATCCTATATAGGTTGAAAATTAGATTAAAAAATCAATTAATAAATGCGGGTGTAGTTTAGTGGTAAAACCTTAGCCTTCCAAGCTAATGATGCGGGTTCGATTCCCGCCACCCGCTTAGATATTATGGTTAAGTTAGAAGCTTGTTACTTCTTAATAGCTATGAATGAATAGAACAAGTGGTTTAGTAAACCAATTGTTCTATCTTATGATTACAACCCATACTTGATTGATGCAATACTTAATAGAGTCTACGTATTCTTTTGCGATGGCTCATTTAATGCTTAAACTAATACAATACTTAACCAAATCTTCCACTAACATACTGTTTAGTATCTTCCTGCTGTGGATTTTGGAAAATATTCTCTGTACGGTCATATTCTACTACGTAACCAGTACGACCGCCTGAGTCCGAAGTTTGCACGTTGAAAAATGCTGTTCTATCAGAGACCCTCGATGCTTGCTGCATATTATGAGTCACGATAACCACAGTAAAGTTTTCTTTCAGCTCGTGAATTAGCTCTTCAACCTTTAAGGTCGAAATTGGGTCTAGTGCTGAACAAGGTTCATCCATTAAAATGATGTCAGGTTGAGTTGCGATCGCACGAGCAATACATAAGCGTTGTTGTTGCCCACCAGATATAGATAAGCCGCTTTGCTTGAGTTTATCTTTCACTTCGTCCCACAAAGCAGCTTGACGTAAAGAACGTTCTACTAACTCATCTAAATCCCCTTTGTAACCATTTATTTTGGCTCCGAAGGTAACATTGTCATAAATTGATTTAGGAAATGGATTGGGTTTTTGAAATACCATCCCAATCCGACGACGTACTTCTACAGGATCAATATGTGAAGCATATAAATTTTCGTTTTTGTAATAGACTTTTCCTTCTGCTCTAAATACCTCGATTAAGTCGTTCAAACGGTTATAGCAGCGTAAAAGAGTACTTTTGCCGCAACCTGAAGGTCCAATAAAAGCTGTTACCTGATTTTTAGGGATATCTAAATAGATATTTTTTAAAGCTAAGAATTTGCCGTAATATACGTTCAGCCCTTCTGTCTTTAAAATTGTTTCGGTTTGATTAGCGACATGAATGTCAGTAGTCATAATGAATCACGTGATAAATTCGTATGAGAGTAGAAATTTTCCCTGGTTTTAATCAATAACTTTTTTGCTGGGTCGCCCAACGAGCGATAATACTGGTGACTAAAACCAGCATTACTAAAATTAAGGATGCAGCCCAAGCCAAGGATTGCTGATTGGGATAAGGAGAAATCGCAAAGTTATATACCAGTACTGCTAAAGAAGCAATGGGTTGAAAGAAGCCGTTAAATTCAAACTGAGAGAATAAAGCTGTAAATAGTAAAGGTGCAGTTTCTCCTGCTGCACGAGCAATAGACAAAGTAACACCTGTAACAATTGCAGGAATCGCAGCAGGTAATACTACTTGGATTACAGTTTGAAATTTAGTACAGCCTAAACCTACTGCGGCTTGACGCAGGTCATTAGGAACTAATTGCAACGCTTCATCAGTGGTACGAACAATAATCGGAAGCATCAATATTGCTAATGCAAATCCTCCAGAGATAGGAGAATATCCGATAATTTTTGAGGAGACTAAAACACCGTAAGCAAAAACACCCGCTATAATTGAAGGGACTCCGCTAAGAACGTTGGTACAGAATCTTACTCCACGAGCTATTTTTCCAGAACTAAATTCTGTTAAATAAATCGCTGCTAAAACCCCTATGGGAACGCTAATTAAGGCACCAATACCTACCATAAGAATGGTTCCAACAATAGCGTTACGAAATCCACCTCCTTCTACTAAAGGTGGCGGTGGTAGCTCAGTAAATAAAGTGAATCTAAAACTACCAATTCCCTGAATTAATACGTAAGATAGGACTGCGAGTAGTGGTAGCAATGCTAAAGCACCACAAGCAAATGCAATAAAGTTCATTGCACTATTGAACAGAGTTCTTGGGGAACTCGAAGAGCGAGATAGGCTTCTGCGTACTTCTCCCGAATCTCCTGTAAAGCTAGAAGTCATAAAGAAAACACCAGATTCTTATATTTTTTTGACGCGTATTACTACTAATTCCGCCAAAATATTTACTAAAAGGGTGAGAAAAAATAGTACTAAAGCTGCATACATTAAAGCTGAAATTTGTAATCCGTCAGCTTCTGCAAACTGGTTTGCTAGCAAGGAAGCGATTGTATTACTAGGAGCAAATACTGATGGGCTGATTTTATTTGCATTACCAATCAGCATGGTAACTGCCATTGTTTCCCCCATTGCTCTACCCAAAGCGAGCATAACTGCGCTAACAATTCCAGAAAAAGCAGCAGGAATAATAATCTTTAAAATTGTTTCCCAACGAGTTGCTCCTAAACCTACAGCAGCTTCTCTAAGATTGCGAGGTACAGATATCAGCGCATCTCGTGAAATTGCTGTGATGATCGGCAGAGTCATGATTGCCAGAATAACCCCAGCGGTAAACATTCCTGGACCTCTAGGAGGAGTACTAAAAAGTGGCATCCAACCAAGATTAGAATGTAACCAACCTCCAACATCAGTAACTATTGGTACCAAGACAAAAATGCCCCAAATACCATAGACCACACTAGGAATTGCTGCTAGGAGTTCTACCAGAAACACTAATACGGTTCTCACTGATAGAGGCAGTAAGTTCTCGCTTAGCAGAACTGCTGTACCAACACCAATTGGTACTGCTATTAATAACCCAATAAAAGAACTAACTAAAGTTCCATAAACCTGGGGTAAAACTCCAAATAGCTTTCTCCCTTCTACCGGGTTCCAAGAGGTTTCAGATAGAAAACCAAGACCAAATTCTTTCATCGCAGGGATGGCTTGAATTCCTACTTGAAAAGCTATTGTGAGCAAAACAAAGGCGATTCCTAAAGCAAACACCCGTGTGAGTCCAACAAAGCCTGAGTCTAGTAATTTAGAGAACTGCGACCGAGGTGGTAAAGGAGACTCACGACTTGGAGAATATGTACTCATAAGTAAGCTGAACCTTTGAATATGAAAAATGTGGGAGCGAACCACATCATAATGTTCTACTTGAAGCTGCTAGTTGGATCTACTAGTTGGATCTACTATTTGAAGCCACCATCTAAATATATAGAACTCTCTGACTATCGGTAATACACTTAAAAAGTATCTAGTAGATATCTAGTTTTAACAACCGATGCTGTGTACTAGCGACCGCGTTCTTCCTTAATTAAAAATTAATCTCTATTAACTAAGGCTTAATTCACAACTATTTACTAGCAGTTGTACTATTTCCATCTACAGCAATCTGAAAGTCCTTACTAATAGCATCAGCTGCCTTAGCAACTTTCTCTTTAACACTATCAGGTAAAGGAACATAACCTAATTCCTTACTTACTTCCTGACCTTCGTTTAAGCCATATTGAATCATGACTTCCATTGCTTTAGCTTCAACAGGATCATCATAGGTTTTATATGCCAAAATCCAGCTGTAGGTAACTACAGGATAAGAATCTTCTCCTTCTGGATCGACTATGAATGCACGAAAATTCTCCGGTAAAGTTACAGCATCTAAAGTCTTAGCCGCTGATTCATCTGTAGGAACTATGAATTTACCAGATTTGTTTTCTAGAGCTGCATAAGTTAAACCGTTCTGCTTCGCATATCCATACTCTACGTAGCCAATAGAACCCTCAGTTTGCTTCAGCTGAGCAGTTATACCTTCATTTCCTTTCGCGCCAATCCCCTTGGGCCAAGGAACTGTCTTACCAGCACCAACTTTTTCTTTCCACTCTGGGCTAACAGCACTTAGGTGTTTAGTGAAGACACCTGTAGTTCCACTACCGTCAGAACGATGAACTACTGTAATATCTTTATCGGGAAGATTAACACCTGGATTTGCCGCAGCAATTTTGGGATCGTTCCACTTGGTAATCTTAGCCAGCAAGATGTCTACATAGGCTTCTCTGGACAATTTCAAGTCTGTTACACCAGGTACATTGTAAGCTAATACGATACTACCAGCAGTCATTGGAAGCAATAATACACCTTTAGAAACCTTCTGGATTTCCTCATCTTTCATTGCTACATCACTAGCACCAAAATCAACAGTCCCAGCTACAAACTGCTTGACACCAGCACCACTACCAACTGATTGGTAATTTACCTGCAAATTGGGATTTTTCTTGTTTAAACCAGCAAACCAACGGGTGTACAGTGGTGCAGGGAAAGAAGCTCCAGCACCATTGAGGGTTATTTTTGAATCGAAGGCTGCTCCACCAGAACTAGAAGCAGTAGTATTCGTTGCATTACTATCAGTGCCTTCATTAGTTGCAGAATCATTAGCCTGTTCTCCGCAAGCTGCTAATGCTACTGTCAGCGCTAATACTGAAGCAGTTTTTATAAGGCGAGAAGTATTTTTTACGGTATGGGGGAAATGCATGAATGTATTGTTAACTATTTTGCTGCTGAGCGCTTATAATATACCGCTCTAGAGTAAAGATAAGGTTAACAAAGTAGGATTATTCCTTTGATTTTTATGGGATTTTACAAATGTGCAATTATTTGTATGCCAAAAAATTATTTACTCGACAGAAAAATTAACATTGGCTAAATAAGCTACTTCTCTTACTATAAAGCCTAAGTAATAATACATAAAAATATGTCATATGCGCATATACATATTTATTTAGAATTTCATGACTTTGTATTTAAAAATCATTGTTCGTAAGTATTAACTTAATCTACATAGAAATTACGTTAGTAAACTAAAAAAATATTACCTGGAAAAACTTATGTAGTATTTATTACAAAAACACTATCACTATAAGCTTGCTGCTTTTAAATAATTTCTATTTCAGCTTATGTACCCTGTTATCAGGTAACAAAAAATACATTATAATTCACTTAGAATAATTGTAACTATGGTAATAATAAAAATAAATATAAATTAATATTTGCCGTTCTTTAAATTGCTGTAGGGGTCCATCACTGAGATCCGGATGCCGAGGCTCGGGTT
>JBCCDM010000092.1:0-17266 GCA_039030795.1 Cyanobacteria bacterium P01_A01_bin.84 | reverse complement strand
TTTTTTTGAGAAAATCAAAATTTCATCATTGTCGTTTACTTAAATTATCTAGCTGCTTAAATGTTGTGCAATAAAGTTTTCAGAAATTATATATCTAATTCTAAATTTAACCCTAATTAAGTATTTACTCTGAATATTTGCAGACTAAATACTTAATTAAATTCAAAGCTTATCAGTAGTATTTACACTGATATTAATAGTTAAATTTGGTTATAATTGGCTAAATATTGTTCTGAATCTTACTCTCGGCTAAAACGAGCTAGATAAAATTTATACATTCAACTTAGACTTGCAAGGTTGTATCTGAGCTTTTGTATTTTTCTACAAATGGAAATTACAATCAAATTAACCCTGTTCCACATAAATTGACTTAAGTAGTTCCCTGTCTCAGAGGTAATTTTTCCGGCTTCATGTGACCTTAAATTTACATAGTAGATTTGAGCGCAGTCCACTTTGTCAGTCAAAAAAACGACTTACTAGCGACTTACTTATTTTAGTATGCTGTTATTTGCTTAAGCAAAACTTATTAAACATAACTTGTCAATTCCCTTTGGGGAAGGGGACGGGTAACAGAACAACTAACAGTGGGTTTTTTGGGTAAGATATAAGATTTTCTTGACTGTGCCGTTTCCTCCTGTAAGCACCCGCTATTAGCTTCCCCGTCTATTAGTGGAGTATGCATTGGTGGGGGTTGAAAGTCCTCACTATACTTTATCTAAATTCCTAATTCCCTTTACGAATTCATAAAACTCTCACATAGAGTTATGCAAAGTTGTCTGATAAAAGGGAATTGGGGGGTATAGTAACCCTTGAGATAATACATTGCTAGTCGCTTTTACGTAAATCCTATCTAATTGCAAATAGCTTAATGACTGAAGATAAAAATAAGTGGAGAATTATTTTTAAACTGGATTGTATATAAGAATTGCTACTTTTTGGCGCTCATTTTTTAAATTCTCACCTTATATAAGCAATTTATCAATTGTTGTTTAGGATTATTAGTTAGCCCCAAAATTGCATCTTAATATACTCCATAATTTTCACAAATTCAATACCTCCAAGAAAACTTCAGTTAACTTTACATTTTTATTCTAGAAAATCCTGCATAAAAAACAGTGGTTAAAGGCTTAAATAGTTTATTCAGTAAATCTAATAAAGGGGTCGGCATCGAACTATCACCATCACGGGTGAATTTAGTTCAATTACGCAAACAGCGTCAAGGATTGAAACTAGAATGCTTAACATCATTACCAGTTCCGGAAAATGTTTTTGTTGATGGTCAAATTGCCGACCAATCTGCGATGGCAGAGATTATAGAACAAGTAGTTAGTGAAAGTAAAGTCAAAGTTTCACAAGTTGCAACTGCTGTATCTGGGAAAGATTCTATCGTCCGTCTTATACCTGTCCCAGCGGAGTTAGATGATACCGAACTCCAAGATATGGTACTTAATCATGAGGCAAGTCTCTATTTACCCTACCCTAGAGAAGAAGCTGACGTAGATTATCAGAAATTAGGGTACTTTGTCGATGAAGACGGTATTGAGAAAGTACAGGTTTTATTAGTTGCAACACGTAAAGATATTACTGATTCGTATATAGACACATTTGAACAAGCAGGATTGCAAGTAAATGTTGTAGAAATTAACAGTTTTGCACTGATTCGGACAATCCGCGACCAGTTACGGCAGTTTAGCCCTGAAGAAGCAGCAGTACTTGTCGATATAGAATTTGACAGTACAGAAATTGCGATAATTGTGAACGGTGTACCCCAGTTTTCACGTACTGTTCATATTGGTACATATCAGATGCAAAATGCTTTATCAAAAGCAATGAATCTACCCAACTCTCGGGACTTAGAACTTTTGGAAGGAGTGACTATTCCTACAAGTTCTATGGAAGGGGGAAAAACAGGACAAACAGAAGTCAACCCCGGCATGGCGGCTTTAATGAGAGTTGTAGCAGATTTGACTGACGAGTTGCGACGCTCTATAGATTTTTATTTGCAGCAAAGCGAAAATTTGGAAATCGCACAAATTTTATTAGCTGGTCCAGGAGGAGGGATAGCACAGTTAGACGATTTATTTACCCAGCGTTTAAGTTTGCCAACTATTCCTGTAGATCCGGTAGAAGCATTGTCTTTAGATATTGACTTAGAGAAGTATTCATCGGTACAGCGTCCGGGTTTAGGAATAGTTCTTGGTTTAGGAATGCGGGAGATTTAAGAAAATGTATAGTCTAGATATTAACTTTCTTCAAGACCGTCCAAGTCATCAGAAAAAATCCGAAAAGAAAGTAGCTTCTTCATCTCCTGCAGGAAGTCTTATACCTTTATTTATAGGATTAGCAATTGGATTAAGTCTGCCTCTATTTGCAGGGGTCGGATGGTATTTTTTAACATTGCAAAATTCTCAATTAGAAGAACAGAACGCTCAATTAGAAGGAGAAAATCAAGAATTAGAAGCAAGAATAGGAAGTATCAAAGCAATTAGACAAGAAATAAACAAAATTAAAGGAGAAAACCAAGCTCTAGCAAGTGTATTCAATAAAATTCGTCCCTGGTCAGCGATATTGCAAGATTTACGCGATCGCATTCCAAATTCAGTACAAATTAATGATATAGAGCAAGTTGCGCCCCAAATAGAAGATACTGAAACTGCGAACAAGAATACTGCTGGAGCAATTAACATCACAGGTTTAGCTCGTTCTCCTGAGAATGTCAATGACTTTTTGTTGGGTCTACAGCAATCTCGTTTATTCGATGCTTCTGGTATTAAAATTATTTCAGCAGAAGAAGTTGATGCTCCCATACCACCGGAATTTAACCGTTCTTCTGAAGGTATAGAAGTTAGAGCATCTAAAGCAATAAAATACATAATTAAAGCTAATCTCAGCGAAATTCCTGCTTCTGAATTGCTGCGTGAATTAGAGCAAAAAGGTACAGTGGGAATAGTCGCCAGGATACGCAATCTACAAAGAACGGGAGTCCTGCAAAATGACACTAAGTGAAGATTTAGATTTTGTGGATGGGGGTGGAGAGTTAGAAGAAGGATCCTCCAATTACCCAGTAGTTTTCGGTATTACTTTCACACCACAAGTTAGTGGGATTTTAATTGCGGTTGTAGGAATTGCTGGTGCTGCATATATGGTGATGAATTTAATCATGCCAACTTTAGAAGTGTGGAACCAGCAAAAAGCTAAACAAACTCAACTTCAACAGGAAATTCAAAGTAAAAAGGATAGCCTTAACTCCATTGATAAAGTTAAAAAAGAGTTAGCACAAACGAAGCAACAACAATTACAAGTTTTATCAGTATTTGCAGATGAAAAAACCTTAGATACATTGTTGCTCGACTTGAATCGTTGGGTAGTAGCAGGTAATGATTTGCTTCCTGCTAACGCAGTCAAAGCCAAGTTGAAAAAGTTTGTGCCAGATGGATCAAAACCCCAACCAATCACTGACGGCTCTTTTGGGGCTCAGGTGGATGGCAAACTTAAAAGCACTAGTATTAATGTTGATATTGTTGGTACTTACGACCAGACTCAATCAATTATTCGTAATGTAGAACGCTTAAAACCATTACTAATTGTCAAAAACTATAAATCAACACTAGATACAGAGCCTGTCGATAAAGATGGTAAATTTAAGCGACGAGTCGGAGGTGCTCCCATTAAAACTTCGTTTACTCTACAAGCTTTAGTACCTATGAATCCAGATGAAATTAAAGCTGCAATGAAAGCACAACAGGAAGCACAAGAGTAAGGAGTAGCACTACCATCTTTTCAATAGCGTTATATCGTAACTAATTATGCGGACTTGATATAAGAGGTCAAGAAGCTAATAGTTAATACTTAATAGCTAAAAATAGTTAGAAATTACCAACTAATCAAGTATCTTTTAACAGTTTTAAATGTGAGGAATGAACTGTGAAACAACTTCACGGTAATAGTTTATTATTCAGTACTACCGCCGCAATTTTATTAGTGTCTCAGCCTGTGTGGGCACAAACAAGTGAAATTACTGGTGTAAAACTTAAGCGAGTTGATGGGGGAGTAAATTTAGTTTTAAAAACTTCCTCTGGTTCTCGTCCTCAAGTTTTTACTACCAAAAGAGGTACATCTTTAGTCGCAGATATTATCAATACTCAACTAAAATTACCCAAAGGTCGTAACAAGTTTAGCGAAGAAAATCCCATTCCAGGAATTTCATCAATTGTAATTAATCAGTTAGATGCAAATAGCGTTCGAGTCATAGTTACCGGAAGTAATGGTGTCCCAGTTACACAACCTATAGGTCGGGCTCAGAATAGCATTACATTAAATTTTGCTTCTTCTTCTGGAGACACTACAGCTAAATCGACACCTACTCCTAGCGGTCCTTCTGATAGTAAACAAGCCACTGGAAGTTCTCCCCAAAGACCTTTAGTTCCAAATCCCGAAATTAGTATCGATAATACCCCCGCTCAACCTGCAGGTCCAGGTCAACCTTCTACTCAAGCTCCTCCTTTTCTACCTAGAGCTGTTGCACCACCAGTAGGAGATATTGCGATCGCTAATATTGACGCTTCTCCTAGTGTCATTGATTTAGGGACACAACAGCGAGTTCCTCGTTTAGTATTGCGGGATGCCCCTGTACGAGAAGTATTATCACTTTTAGCGCGAGCTGCTGGTTTAAATTTGGCATATACTAATGGCACTAAAACAGATGGATCCGAAGAAAAGGAAAGTGGAGGTGCAGATGGTCCAACTATCTCACTAGATATTAATGACGAGCCTGTCCAAGATGTTTTTAATTACGTTTTACGTTTGAGTGGGTTACAAGCTAATCGTAGTGGTAGAACAATTTTTGTTGGTCCTACTTTACCTAACTCCACTCGCGACATGGTTATGCGTAATGTACGACTGAATCAAGTTTCTGTACCCGTTGCTTTAAACTTTTTAGTTGGTTTAGGTGCTGAGAGCGCAGTTAGTAGGGAAAGACAAGTTACTAGTGTAAGTGCAGTTCCTGTAGGTACTGGTGCTGCACCTATTACTCAGACTCAAACTACTACTGAAACTAAAATTGAACGTTTAACTCTTGAGCAATCTAAATACACTAGCCCTGTACTTAGAGGTTTACAAGCACTAGGAGATGAGCGGACAAATTCAATTACCCTTATTGGAGACCCAAAACTAGTTCAAGTAGCTATGGCTCAGTTGACTCAATTAGATATTCGTCGTCGTCAGGTAGCAGTCAATGTAAAAGTAATTGATATTAGATTATCGAATATTAAAGACTTTGATAGTAGCTTTTCTTTCGGTATTGCTAATAATTTCTTCTCAGTTGATAGTGGAAATGCCTCTGCCAACTTTGGCGGTATCACCCCCCCAGATTCTACAGCCTTTAATAACTTAGCTCCTAGAGTAGGGAATACGGGATTAGAGGGGGAACCCTTCTTGGATGCTCAACCTGATGCTCCCTATGGAACTGGTACAAATCAGCAATTTGCAAATCCTTCGGGTCAAGATGGTAATGTTCAAACCTATCCTATCTTTGATAATCAAGGTAGGCAAATTGGGGTCGGACGTGGAGCTTACCCCCGTCCATCCTTTGGAACTAATGAAAATCCATTTCAACCAGGGGTAACAGAAATTACCGAAGATGGTACCGAATTTGGTCTTCCAAGTTTATTTCAATATCCCAAACGCTTCCTAGCAACCTTAAAAGCTCAAGTACAAAGTGGTAATGCCAAAATTTTGACAGATCCTACCTTAATTGTCCAAGAAGGTCAGCAGGCTCAAGTTAATTTGACTCAGGAAGTAGTGGGTAATATCACTAGAGAAATTACTGATACTGCGGGCAGTTCCAGAGAAACTATTACCGTCAACAAAGAAAAAGTCGGTTTGACTTTGGGTGTAAAGGTCGATCGAGTCGATGACAATGGTTTTGTATCTTTATCTGTTGCTCCCACTGTCAGCGCTCCTTCAGCTCCGCAAAATATAGGAGATGGGCAAATTGTGCTGATATCCGAGCGTTCTTTACAATCAGGATTAGTTCGCCTGCGGGATGGTCAGACTTTGATATTAAGTGGTATCATTCAAGACCAAGATAGAACTACTGTTTCTAAAGTACCTATTCTGGGAGATATTCCATTACTTGGTTCCTTATTTAGAAAGACAAGTAAAAATAACGAGAGAAATGAAGTGATTGTGATGCTCACACCTCAAATCATGGATGATTCTCAGCGCTCATCTTACGGATATAATTACACCCCCAGTCCTTCTGTAAGAAAATTATTACAACGCCGAGGCTTAAAATTTCCTAAAAAATAGGAAATTCAGTAACCAAATATCTCCCCTATACATTTAACATACTTAATACAGTTGGGTTGAGATTAATTCTAAAAATATTAATTTCTGTAGAGACTTTGATTTGTAACGCCTCTACAGAAATTATATGTATATAATGCTTTTTGTTATCAAAGTATCTTTTTTCTCTCAACTTTCTTGTTCCCTATTACCCCTGTTAGGTTCCGGACAGGGATTTTTACTAAGTATGTTTTCCTAGCTAACGGGGGTTTTTCGCCAAAAATTAAGTCAGAAAATCACAAAAAATTCTGAAATCTATATAAATTAATGGTTTCATATGTTCACTTCTGGCTTATACGCCTTAGAATGATTCATTGAAAAGTCGAGCCAACAGTAGTTGCAGCCCCCTTTAGGCAAAAATACTTCCAAAGGACGACTTTTGTATATCTCAAACCTGAGATTCTTACAAAGATGTATCAGGGTGAAAAACCGCGTAATCTCAAGTAAACCATTAGGAGTTTGACATGAACAAAGGTGAATTAGTAGATGCAGTTGCAGAGAAAGCTAGCGTTACCAAAAAGCAGGCTGATGCCGTTTTAAGTGCAGCTTTGGAAACTATCGTAGAAGCAGTTTCCTCTGGTGATAAGGTAACTCTAGTGGGCTTTGGTTCTTTTGAATCGCGGGAACGTAAAGCCCGTGAAGGTCGCAACCCCAAAACCAACGAGAAAATGGAAATTCCTGCAACTAAGGTGCCAGCCTTCTCTGCCGGGAAGCTGTTTAGAGAAAAGGTTGCACCAAAGAAAAACTAAACTGGTTTTTAGTGATTTTTATGGCGACCTTTATTTGATGCGACCAAGGGCACATGGGGGAAACATCGGTTGGGCAGCAGCGCAAGCTAACTGCCCTGCCGATTCCATTTTGGATTTCTCTGCCAGTATTAGTCCTTTGGGACCCCCTCAGAAGTGTTTAGAGGCAATAAAATCCCAATTAGGTTCTTTAAGGCATTATCCAGACCCTGAATGTCGCGATTTGAAACAAGCACTAAGTCAGTTTCATCAATTGCCACCAGAATGGATTCTGCCGGGAAATGGCTCGGCAGAGTTGCTTAGCTGTGCTGGTAGGGAGCTATCCCAACAAACCGCTACAGTTTTGATGACTCCAGCCTTTGGCGACTATTATCGAGCGTTGGCTGCTCATAATGCCAAAGTGTTGGAGTTTCCCTTAGTTGGGGAAGAAGGGGCTGAAAAACTGGAATTATCCAGACATCAAACTGTGTCTTCTCTTCCTTGCT
This sequence comes from Cyanobacteria bacterium P01_A01_bin.84, assembly GCA_039030795.1. Classification (GTDB taxonomy): domain Bacteria; phylum Cyanobacteriota; class Cyanobacteriia; order Cyanobacteriales; family Nostocaceae; genus JBCCDM01. The sequence goes on along the minus strand of JBCCDM010000092.1, from coordinate 9,690 downwards.
CTTTATTAGAGTTTGCTCGGGGCTATAGTTTAATTATCAATAACCCCCATAATCCGACTGGTCAGTTGTGGACACGGCAAAGCATTCTACCTTTACTAAAAGAACTACCTTTGGTAGTTTTGGATGAAGCTTTCATGGATTTCTTACCACCCGACCGAGAGCAAAGTCTAATTCCTTTAGTGCAGGAATATCCTAACTTAGTAATTTTGCGATCACTGACCAAATTTTACAGTTTACCTGGATTACGCATAGGATATGCTATCTCTCAACCTCAAAGGCTGAAATACTGGCAATCCTGGCGCGATCCTTGGTCGGTTAATACCTTAGCCTCAGCCGCAGCTATAGCCGCGATCGCAGATAAAGAATTTCAACACCAGTCTTGGGAATGGTTGCCTCCAGTCCGCAATAATTTTTTACAAAAATTGAACTCCTTACCTGGTTTGTCAGCCATCCCCAGTGCTGCTAACTTTTTACTAGTGAATTCAGAAAAAAAAGGTTCCCATTTACAGGAAAATCTGTTGAAATGTCATCAAATCTTGATACGCGACTGTTTAAGTTTTCTAGAGTTAGGGGATCGTTATTTTCGAGTAGCCGTTTTAACCGAGGATCTGAATGAGTACTTAATAGCTGCCCTTTTATCAATTTTATAAAACTTGTTTTAGTAGATTGGTAATGGGTAATTGGTACATAAGAACCAAATTTGGCATGATTTTTTTTTATATCAGCTTTGATTTTTAACTGATGACTAATGACTACGATGTCGTAATTATTGGCGGTACTTCTGCTGGACGCTATGCAGCCCTGAATGCAGTGCAGCAAAAGGCTAGAGTTGCTTTAGTAGAACCCCAATTTTCTCAAGAGTTGGTTTCCAATTATGCGATCGCGCAAATTAGTGAGCTTTTTCAGGTACTTGGCAGTATTTCAAGCTTCGGTATTAATAGTATTTGTCCTCAAGCACAAGCAAATAATGGGGATAGTGAAGAAATTAAGTGTTGTTTGTCCTGGCAATGGGAACAAACAATGGGATATATTAATATTTTACTAAATAAATATAAAGAAAATTTATCATTAGCTTCTTTAGCATCTCAAGGCGTTGATATTATTGTTGGAAAAGGTGAATTTCAATCAAATATTAAATCAAATATTAAATCAAATACTAATTCAGCTACTGATATAGGATTTGCAGTTAATAACCGCTTGATAAATGCACGTAGGTACTTATTAGCCGCTGCTTCAGTTTCAGCAGTTCCAGACATTGAGGGTATAGAAACTGCCAGCTTTGTAACTATAGAAAATATTTGGCACTCTTGGAAAGAAAACCCTATCCCTAAAGAGTGGGTAATTATTGGTGGTTTATTTTATAGTGTTACTTCTGCTCAAATTTTGGCAAGTTTGGGTTGTAAAGTCACACTAATAGTTGAACATCCCCTAATTCTTCCTCGTCTTGACACTGAAATAGCTCTATTACTTCAAGGGAGGCTAGAAGCCCAAGGTATAAAAATATTAACTGAAACTTCTGTAACCCAAGTAAAAAAAATTGAAAATAAAAGTTGGCTGCAAGTAGGGAACAGAGCCATTGAAGCCGATGAAATTTTAATTGCAGCTATACGGAAGCCAGATATTGATAGTTTAAATTTAGCCGCAGTAGGTGTCAAATATCACTCAAATCGTTTAGTAGTCAATAAAAAACTCCAAACTACTAATAAACGTATTTTTGCTTGTGGTGAAATTATTGGTGGAGATGACATTGCTAATATTGCTAACTATGAAGCTCAGGTCGCTCTAAAAAATTCTTTATTTTTGCCAATACATAAAGTAAATTATCAAAATATTCCTTGGACAGTATTTTCTCAGCCCCAAGCAGCCCAAGTTGGGCTTAGTGAAGCTCAAGCACAGCGCCGGTATGGTAAAACTAAAATCATTGTATTGAAGCATTATTTTAAACACTTAACTGCTGCTCAAGTAAAAGATGAGATAACTGGTGTATGTAAGTTAATGGTTTTGAGTAACGGTAAAATTATTGGAGCATCTATACTCGGAGTATCTGCTGAGGAAATAATTAATATGATTGCTTTAGCAATGTCAAAAAACATAAAAATTGACTCGCTAACTTCGTTTTTTTCTACAGAACCTAGTTTTTCAGCAGTTTTACAGCAAATAGTGAATCTCTGGCAAGAGCGAAAATTAAATCAAGACAATTTTATAAATAATCTGCGGGAAAATTTCTTTTATATTCGTCGCTCTTGGAATATGTAATCTATTAGAAAACAGGGAAAGGGAAAAAGTAACAAAAATTATATTAGTTTTTTTGAATAATCAATTGAGAGTACGTGTGCGAACTTAAAAATATCAATCACCAATCACCGGGAAAATCTCAATTTTGAACAAATATCATAATTTTTGTAAAGTAAATGATGAAAACTTTGTGACCTTTAGTCGAGGGATGAAAGCTAATAGCTTTCCTTTATGAACATAATCAGGACTTACGCAAAAGCAACGTAATCGCAGAGTTCTCGTGATTGCTAGTCTACGACAACCCTTTCGGGGAAGCCTACACTAGATTCTGGTCGCAATGACAAATCTTCGCTGCGTAAATCCTGATAATATTACTTTTTCTTTTCCGTCAAAGAAACACTGCCAATACCTTGAAGAATACCGCGACCAATTAGACCGATACCTCTACCGATAATTTTAGTGAGTACAAAAACAACTCCGTTGCCAAAAAAGGATAAAATTCCCTTAATCCGGGGTGATGATGCATCACCAAGTTCTAAAGCCATAGTGACAAATAGGGGTAGACCAGATAAATTTGATAATTCTTCATTACGTGGAGCGTATATTGATATTTTCGCTATACCACGAGGTGCAAAAACAAAAACTTCATAGCGACTTTCAAAAATTGCTTTTGGTTCTCTGATATAGTTTCTAATTCTGTATCTCCAAGATAAGTTATTTCTAAAGCGCTCTATTTCTCTAGTTGAACATAGTTTTTGTTCGTAATAAGCTTGTTTAATAACTTCTACATCAGCTAATGAATTTAATAAAGGACTGACTACAGCATTAGCGATTTGGATGAGCAGATTTTCTACAATCATTCCTGCTCTTTCATTAGCTTCTTTACTGCCTGCCTCATAGGAGTTATTATCAATATATAAGTCTGTTTGAAATAGTAAATAAGCAAGTATTTCCGGTATAAATGAAATATAGGATAAGATGTCTTCTTCAATATAGTTAGAATTTTCTAGTAATAGACTAACAATTTCTATTTGCCGATTATCAACTCTAATTAATGAGAATTTCCCGTAAAAATCTGCAATTACTTCTTTCCACAAATCTTTTAAAATAGAACTTTTTATTTCTGCTAGGCGGCTAATTTCTATGTTTGAAAATCTTAATTCATCTAAAATATTGGCAAATTTTTGTAAAACTAAATATAATAATTCTCTTCTTTTGACTTCGCGAAATATATCAATTTCTAAAGTCGTATCTGTAATATTTTCTAAACAAAACTGAAGTTTATTGATGCATTCAGTAAAAATTTTTGATTGCAGCGCTCTGGGACTAAGTAAAGATGGAGAATTTTCTATAGGTAGAGTAGCTTCTGAAGAGACAATTGTATTATTTACAGGTATAGCTGGTATAGATCCAAAAGAAGCTGTTAATGGTTCTTCTAAGGGTTTTGGTGGAGGAGAAGATGCTAAAATTTGCTTGATTAACCAGCCTGCGGCTAATAATTCCCGATGCTTGCCAGCTAGGAGCGCTCGTTCTAGTATAGGAATTCCAGGGGACTGTAATTTTGCAGTTACTTGTTTGAGGTCGTTACGAATATAATTGATTCCGGACGAATACAGATTATGGCGCAGTTGGCTGAAATAAATATAAAGTAAATTAGTTCGAGAGACTTGCTCCCTAAGATTTGTATTATTTGTATTTGAATTCCGTAAAGGTGTATTTCCCAACAGTTCTAATTCGGTTTGTTGGCTTAATGGTTCTTTTTTAGTAACATCTGGTTGTTGATTGAGAAATTCTTCACACCAATATGAGCCACCACCGGCTAACTCGCTGATAGCATCAACTATAGTAACAATGGGAGTACCTTTAAGACAGTAACCATCAACACCAGTAGCTTTGGCTGCTAATAGTAAACTTGGCTCAGCTATGTTACTAAGGAGCAAAATTGGTAAGTGAGGATATTGAGTTTTCAGTTGTCTACATAGTTGTATACCCAACTGTTGGCTGTGAGTTGAGCGTCCGTTTCCTAGTTCTAAAATTACCAAGTTAACTGCGTTCAGATCGCCCTGTGCAAGATCCGCGAGGTTTTGCAAAGCTTGAGTATCTGTCTGAACCTCTGATATCACTTGTATATTGGGGAATTCTTCTAAAGCTATCCTTAACCCCAAGCGAAATATGGGGTCTCTATCAACTAATAGTAAATTGACCAGCCTGACGCGATCGCTCATAGTTTTCAACCGTAGCATTACTCAGCAATTTACTTGCTTTGTGGGCAAGCAGAAGCTTAATTTCTTAATTTTGACTCTAAGATAGCTAACTTACAAATAAGCTATATTTCTCAGGGGAACTAAAATTGAGAATATTGTGCTCTTAAAGTTGTTATTTTTCCAATTTGCCCTAAAGCATTTTCCCAGGTAACAAAGCCAAATTGGAATTTATTTGATCATTTATTTGATTATTGGTTTAGATTATTTGCTTATTTCATTATTGCTTTTCTTGTACATATGACTTACTCGTTCCCGATCAAAGTCTGAGTCCTCCAGTTTCGATGGTTCTCCCCAAAATATCTAAATAGATCGGGATTTGTGTAACTTCTGATACATTTGAAGATTTCTCGTATAAAAGTCAGGGTGCTCTCAGCCGTTTTTTTTCTAATAAACTCCAATTGTTGTAATTAAATGAACTTTAGTATTAAAAATTGGTTAGCCCAAAACTATATTAAAATACCTAGTTTAAAAAACTTGTCATCAGGAAATATTCATGGTTTAGCTTTACGTATTATTAATGATGAAAATCTTAAACATATAGGTGCTTTTGATATCTGTATTGTCAAAGAAGTATTTGAGCAACCTTTAGCGATCGCATGGGAAGAAATGCCTGCGATCGCGACTTTAGCAGCCAACTTATTAAATCATCTCAATCAAAAAAATCCTCTGACCCGCGCAGAAGGAACATGGCTCGCATTTCAAATAACTTTTTTAATAGGTTTACAGGAAATTGTAGCAACAGAGATGAAATTGCAAAGGAATTGGTTAGATAGAGCAATCGTACCTTTCCAGGAAATTAACAATTTTGTATCTGAACATACTCAATTACAAGGTTTGCTGAAAAACTTAAGTTCAAGTTTCTTAAGTGATACTCAAGCCGAACAAGCATTATCTCAAGTTACAAATTCTTCTTTAGTACAGCAAATGAATCATGCTGCTGTTTGCTGGTTAGTTGTGAATGGAGCAGAAGAACTGCAAGCCAAACTAATAGTACAGCGTCTGCTCAATTCATTTGAGGGGTATTTATTAAAAGTTGTGATGGAAAATGCACTTGCTTTGGCTCAGTTACAAAAATTTGTAGGTTTAGGTAAAGCATTAGCAGAAACGAATCATATTAACGATACCCAAGCCTGTGGTGACAAAATCGACATATATAGAGAATACTACAGGGCTAGTCTACTACAATCCTTGTCTCAACCTTTATTTACAGAGTTTTTTACTCTCAAAGATATTTATGTAAATCTTAAAGGAATACCAGTTCCAGCAAACTCTACAATTACAGCATCCGCTCCTATCTCTCAGTCAGTAGACTTAATGGAATGGGCACAACAACAATTAGTAGACTTAGATAATATTGCCATCATTGAATCAGAAGCGGGTTTTGGTAAAACTAGTTTTTGCAAAATATTTTCCCAGGAGATTGCTTGGAAATTTTATCCTGAGTGGATGCCGATATTTATTCCCTTACGAGATATTAAATATAGTAATAATTTGGTAAAAACTCTTAGTTTTGGTTTGCCAAAAGAGTATAGAGCTAATTTTCAAGTTTGGTTAGAGCAGGAATATCCCCAATGTTTATTACTACTTGATGGTTGGGATGAACTGCCGCCATTTTCTGTAAATAATAAGAATGCCAAAAGTATATTTCTTCAGCAATTATTAGAATTTCAACAACATACTCAACATAAAATAATCTTAACTACTCGTCCTAACATACTTATAGAAGCTGCAGCTTGCAAGAAAATAGCGATCGCACAACTGGAACAAGAAGAATTAAGACAGTGGTTTCAAAATTGGGCTAAAGTTCAATCCTGGCATAGTGCCCAAAATTGCTTTACTTTTCTTAAACAAACAGGAGCATTTTCTAACCGTTCAAAACTAACTATCTTCTCAAATTTTGTACGGCAGCCGTTGATGCTTTATTTGATAGCTATTTTACATCGAGATGGGTTCTTAGACAATGAAATATTACGTTTGGCTGGAAATGTAAATGTGACTGCTATCACAAAAAAAACCGCTGGAGTCGAATGGGAAATTTACCAACGTCTTTATCATTGGTTGGTTGGGGGTTATCCTTTATCAGATGGTGTTAAAACCATATTATGGCAAACTGGCTCAGAGCATATTCATCATCTAGGAAATAAATTTTTATCACAAGATTTATCCTCAAATCACGTAAAATTACGCAAAGACGAAGATGGTAATGTTATGGAGGTTATGGAAAACGTTGCCCTATCCATACTACTTTCTGGTCACAATCAGATTACTCTAAACTGTGAAAGTAATATTCCAAGTCATCAAAATATTCAAAATATTCTACCAGCCTTCTACTTCCGTATAAAAAAAGATAAATTCCGAAAAAGTAAAGCAGAGATTTCTCAAGTCAAAATTGCTGAAGTTGAATTTACCCATCCTCACTTAGGAAAATACTTAACAGCACAAGCCCTAGTCAATAAGTTAGTTGCGATCGCTCAAAGAAATCCTCAACCATATTCCCAATCCGATCAAAATATATCCCATTTTTTACTGAATTCTTCTGTAAGGGTCGCTCAAGAAGTTTATAATTTTTTTGGTTATGGTATTTTAAGCGAGGAATTAGAAGTACTGATTATTGAAGGGTTACGAAGAAAGGACAAAAATAATTTCTCCTTTGAAGTACTCAGTATACGCTTACAGGAGTTCTGGTTTGCTTATTGTAAGGGTTATTGGCTTGATGAAGGTATTGTTCATCAAGCACTACAAAATTTTCGAGCATTAAAGAATCCTTTAAGTATTGAGCAAATCAATGCTGTAACGGGATTTAACATATTTTTATTACTTTGTGCTTGTCACCAAGAAATGAAAGTCCCTTTCTTACCATGTGGTAATCCTGAAAACAAAATTGAATTTAACCCTGAAGCATTTAGAGTACTTATTTCCCGTATGGAAGTGTGGTTCGTAAATGGTTTTACTAAACGTCTACGCTATCCAAAATCTTTAGCTTTTCTTGATTTATCAAAGGCTAATTTGTCTCAAGTTATATTAACTCAGACTAACTTGGGAGAAGTTAATTTCTCAGATTCACATATAGAAGGTGCAAATTTGGCTGGAAGTTGTTTGCAAGGTGCAAATTTAACTGATGCGAATTTAACTGGTGCAAATTTAACTGGTGCGAATTTAGCTAACGCAAATTTAACTGGTGCAAATTTAACTGGTGCAAATCTTACTGCAGTCAATCTAAATGACCATACAAACTTGGTATCCGCTTGTTTATTTCAAGCAATTATTTCAGAAGAAAATAAAGAGATAGCATTACTCAATGGAGCAATCTTTTCCTTAGAAGAATTTCAAGCTCGTAAAAATTTAATTCCTCAAGAATTTTATACCAACTCATCAGACACTATATCAGATGCAGAGACCTGGTCATACGATATGCCACAGATAGGACAGATTGAAAGTGCAGAAGGAGAACTAATTTTACCCATAGATTTACAATCCGATATCAACAATGACGAAACATTGCTTCGATCCGATATCAGTTCATTATTAGATAGAGAGTGAAATAAGCAAAAATATATATACCTTGAGGTTAATCAGCATCTTGCCGATAACCATAAAAATTGACGCTATACTCAGTAACTTTTACCCCAGTTTGTTTTTCAACTTCTTGGATGAGTTCTTCTGGTAATTTTATATGTACATCTAAAATTTGCTTAGTATCTATACAGTTAACATGACTATGAATATCGCTAATATTCCCGTATAACCTACCATCAGAATGTTCAATACATTCAATGATTCCCTGTGTAGATAAGGCTTCTAAATTCTGATACACAGAAGTATGACCGATTTCTTTACCCTGTTGATTGAGTCGGTCATATATTTCTCGTGCAGACAAATGTTCTTCAGCTTGCCACAATAATTCTAAAATGAATCGACGTTGGCGACTGACTCGCATACCGAGTATTTGACATCGGTCTAATGCATCTTCCAAAGAACGAATTGGTTTTGTGGATATCCCTTGCTCTTGCATATTCAGGTCTGTTAACTATACTAAAGGGTAGATTTTACGGTTTTTACTTATCGCCTAGCTGTATATCTGGAGTTGATTCGCATTTGAAATACTTTCGCTACTCCATCTTGGTTAACTACACTTGAGTTTGTTAATAATACTGAAATTGCAGGATACAAAAGTAAACTTTTACTTGCTTGCGATTAAATTGATAACTAAGCAGTAGCCTCTTAAGCTAAAACAAACTCATTACAACTTTACCTTAAAATGACTGCAAGCGTCTACCCGAAGATAGATACAAGTATTCAATATCAGTCAGAATTCCTATTAAATCAGTAATTTAAGGTTATTTTCAGGTTTCATTTTTTGGGTATAATTCGTTAGGTAATTACTCGTGTAATAAATCCTCCTCAAGGATGCGAGTAATCATCGCAGTACGGGAAGAAACGCCTAATTTACCGAAAATACGACGTAGATGAGTGGCTACTGTCCAAGGACTGATTTGTAGTAGCAAACCAATAGATTTGTTTGGTAAACCTTTTGCAACTAATTTTGCGATCGCTTTTTCTCTTGGACTTAAACTGATTTTCTCAAAGGATTGCTGAATGAAGTTTACATTTTTAAGTCCAGCTTGTTTAGAAGATTGATGAAACGTACTTTTATGTGGATTAGGGTCGATTTCTGTATTAGGACGACAACGCACTACACAGTAATGTTCACCGTCGATATCAGATTCAAAAATAACCTTATCTACCTCAAATTTTTCAACGTCCAGTCTTTTGTCAGTTGGGGAATTACTAACTTGTGCAATTAAAAATTTTAACAAAACTTCTTTATCAAGTACCAATAAAGAATCAATGTCAGAAACCGCAACCAGTTTTTTCAGTTCTAAGATATTCATTGCTCAAATTCTTCCTTGCAGCTTTATGTTTATCAGTAGATTGATGCCAATACTTAGGTGATAGTTCAGCAATAAGTCATTTTTTTTTTGAACTAGTAAACTATCGTACAGACTTTTCAACTGGTAGATGCATAGTAATTCTGATTATTAATACTATTTTGCCACTAAAAATATATTTATATAAATTTATTGCCTAAATAATTACAGCTTTTATCTGTAGGAAATACTTAAATATCTTTGAATCTCTAGCTTTGAAGGATTTTAATAAATTAAGCTATATCCCTACACCTGAGTGATTG
>JBCCDM010000091.1:0-17319 GCA_039030795.1 Cyanobacteria bacterium P01_A01_bin.84 | reverse complement strand
CTCAGAAGGGGTCACAAACCTGGTAGATTTAGCTATCAGCGAGTAAAAACTGGTAAAAATGAAAGTCCTGGTTATTGGTGGCGATGGCTATTGCGGTTGGGCAACCGCTCTCTACCTTTCCAACAGAGGTTATGAAGTTGGTATCTTAGATAGTTTAGTGCGACGGCATTGGGACAACGAGCTGGGCGCACAAACTCTAACACCGATTGCACCAATTCAGCAACGTATTCAGCGTTGGAAAGATTTGACAGGTAAGTCTATTGACTTGTTTATTGGTGACATTACAAATTACGACTTTGTCAAGAAATCACTACACGCATTTGAGCCAGAAGCTCTAGTGCATTTTGGCGAACAGCGTTCTGCACCTTTCTCGATGATTGATAGAGAACACGCAGTTTTAACTCAAGTCAATAATGTGGTTGGAACTTTGAACTTGCTCTACATCATGCGAGAAGATTTCCCTGACTGTCATTTAGTCAAGTTGGGAACTATGGGTGAATATGGTACGCCTAACATCGACATTGAAGAAGGGTATATCACCATTGAACATAATGGACGTAAAGATACTTTACCGTATCCTAAACAACCCGGTAGTTATTACCATCTAAGTAAAGTTCACGATAGTCACAATATTCATTTCGCTTGTAAAGTCTGGGGGTTAAGGGCTACAGACCTGAATCAGGGAGTGGTTTATGGTGTTTTAACCGAAGAAACTGGTATGGACGAAATGCTGGTTAATCGCCTTGACTATGATGGTGTATTTGGTACAGCATTAAATCGTTTTTGTATTCAAGCAGCAATTGGACATCCCCTAACCGTTTATGGAAAAGGTGGACAGACAAGAGCATTTTTGGATATTCGCGATACCGTGCGTTGTGTCGAACTTGCGATCGCAAATCCTGCTGATGCTGGTAAGTTTCGCGTATTTAACCAATTCACCGAATTATTCAGCATCACCGATCTAGCAAATATGGTGAAAAAAGCAGGTAATGCTTTAGGCTTAAATGTAGATATTAAAAATCTCGATAACCCCAGAGTAGAACTAGAAGAGCATTATTTTAATGCTAAGAATACTAAGCTGTTGGATCTAGGTTTGCAACCACATTATCTTTCCGACTCTTTACTAGATTCTTTATTAAACTTTGCTGTTAAATACCAAAGTAGAGTTGATAAAGACCAAATTTTACCCAAAGTTTCTTGGCATAGGAAATAACTGTATTCCAGAGATGCAGCTAGTTACAGAGTCATATCTTACTCAACAAAACCAGCTGCCTATATTTGGTCGTCATATTGTCCCTCAGTATGACGACCAATTTGTCGTTGTTGATCGGGCATATATATGGTCATGAGATAGGTGATGATAGCAACGGAAAATGGTTACTTTGTTGGTAAATTTCAACTGAACCCCATAAGTTGGATTAAGCCTAACTTTACATGGATGATGTATTGTTCTGAGTCGGGAAGAAAAACAGTACAGGAAGTAGTAATATTAGCAATTTGGCAAAAACGTTCTGCTTTCTATGAAATGTTATCTATGGCAGTTCACTCTAGTTTTATACCAGAGGTATATTCTAGTAAGATTGAATGGAAGGAAAAGATTAATCTTTCCTCAGTCCGTTTGCAATGGAATCCAGACCATCATCCATCTGGTGCAAAATTACAAAGAAGAGCTATTCAGATAGGAATACGAGGAAAAGTTCTTGAATCCTATTCCAAAGAATGGATAGCAAAAATAGAGAATATCTCTGAATTTGTGCGTCTGCAACATCGAAATTTGCAAAGGATGCACGATTTATCATCTCTGAATTGTTCCGAGAAAAAGAATTTATCCAGTTGGTGCAACTGAGTTAGCTCAAAAACTGTGGCTATCTGAAAATTCTGCGACAAGAGACTTTACTGAATAATTTATTACAGACAAACTGATTAGCTGAATTAAACTATATGAGAATTGCCTTATTTACCGAAACCTTTCTACCAAAGGTAGATGGCATTGTAACTCGTTTGAGCCATACCGTTGAACATCTGCAACGTCATGGCGACCAGGTACTAGTAATTGCCCCCGAAGGAGGATTGACAGAATACAAGGGTGCTAAAATTTACGGCGTTACTGGTTTTCCGTTACCTCTATATCCAGAATTGAAATTAGCAATACCACGTCCATCTATCGGCGAAGCTTTAGAAAAATTTGATCCAGATATAATTCATGTAGTTAATCCCGCAGTTTTAGGACTAGCAGGTATTTTTCATGGAAAACTCCATCATGTTCCTCTAGTCGCTTCATATCATACTCATTTACCCCAATATCTCCAGCACTATGGTTTAGGGATGTTAGAAGGTTTGCTTTGGGAATTACTTAAAGCTGCCCATAACCAAGCTTCTTTAAATCTGTGTACCTCTACGGCAATGGTAGAAGAATTGAGAGCCCACGGTATAGAAAATCTGGATTTATGGCAACGGGGAGTAGACATAGAAACATTCCATCCCGATTTAGCTAGCTTAGAAACACGCCAGCATTTGTCTCAAAATCATCCAGAAAGTCCTCTGTTACTATATGTAGGTCGTCTTTCAGCTGAAAAAGAAATTGAACGCATTAAGCCCATTTTAGAGGCAATTCCTGATGCTCGGCTAGCATTAGTAGGAGATGGTCCTCATCGAGAAGCTTTAGAAAAATACTTTGCTGGAACTAATACTCATTTTGTTGGTTATCTAACTGGGACAGACTTAGGTTCAGCATTTGCGAGTTCCGATGCTTTTATTTTTACTTCCCGTACAGAAACATTAGGACTAGTTCTATTAGAAGCAATGGCTGCTGGTTGTCCTGTTGTTGCAGCAAACTCAGGCGGTATTCCTGATATAGTAACAGATGGCATTAATGGTTATTTATTTGAACCTTCAGATGACGACCAAGGTGCAATAGATGCAACATTCCGGCTTTTGGAACAAACCCAAGAACGAGAAATAATCAGGAATAATGCTCGTAAAGAAGCAGAAAGATGGGGATGGAGTGCTGCAACCCGTCAGCTCCAAGTTTATTATCGCAAAGTTCTGAGTACTCAAGATTGGGTAAAAGCCGCTTAATAGGAATTAAGAGACGGAGATGGGGAGACTGGGAGACTGGGGTGTAAGGAAAAAAGACTGAAGAAATTAATAGCGCAGTTATTCCCATTACCTATTACCCATAAATAATATCTGAATGAGGTCTCTCCCCCATCTTGACTTTATCTAAAATTAGAGATATTTAACTTTTACTTAAATAAATACTTTTACTTAATCAAAGAATTTTAATCAAAGTAAACTGTATGAAATGTAAGTACTGTCGAGTATAAAAATAGGTGAGGAGTTTGCAAAAACTTGTTGTCAAACATTTATTGTCAAACACTTATATTAAGGGAACATAAAAAATATGTTCTCCAATTTGATTGTTTCCGATCCTGGTGCGTTACGTGGACGCTAAGTACATCTTACAAAAATTGAGTATTTAATCAATTGGAAATCCCTAAATTTACAGTAAGTTTGATAAAAATCCTCTATTTACTTATCTTAACCATCATTCGGGATAAGCTAAAACCCTCATTATACCAGCATCACTTGATTTCGTATACGTCAGAATATATTACCTTGTTTAAACTAAACTATCAGTCCTTCCCTGAGAGTTAAATGAAAATTATTAACCCAAACTGACGTTATTTTAGTTTATCGATAAAATTCTCTAATTTTAAGTTTATATTTTTTATATTAATTATGACACTCCTTAATTCTGGTAGCGTTCTAGCTACGTTAACTGAATTAACACAGGTGAATCGCACTCATGCTCTACTCAGACGAGTAGACGACCTCTCTGTTAATGAATTTGTTTGTTTGCTAGATTTTATTACTGCGGAATTTCAACAGTTTCTTAGAGCCATCGAGTTGATAAATAATGAAGCTCTAGAAACTATGTTGGAAAAGGTTTTAGAGGCAATTACTTTAAAAATAGGACAAATTTTAAAGGCTGAGTATACCACTATTTTTTTGGTAGATACAGACAAAGGTCAACTATGGTCTAAGGTGATTAGGGAAAATGTTTATAAACCTGTGGAAATTCGTATCCCCATAAATGTCGGAATTCCAGGTCATGTTGCAAATACGGGTGAATACTTAAATATACCTGATACTTATGCTCATCCTTTGTTTAGTCCTGAGTTAGAGAAACAAATGGGCTATAAAATCAGTAATATTTTGTGTATGCCTGTTTTGAGTAGTAAAAACGAAGTTGTCGCTGTAGTACAACTAGCGAATAAAATTGGCGTTCTTCCTTTTGATACTGATGATGAGTCTAGGTTCCGAGATTTTGCTGCTTCCATCGGTATTATTTTAGAAACTTGTCAATCTTTTTATGTCGCAGCTCGTAATCAAAGGGGTGCAACAGCTCTTTTACGTGCAACTCAAACCTTAGGACAAAGTTTGGACTTGGAAGCGACTTTACAAATTGTCATGGAACAAGCCAGAAATTTAATGCAAGCAGACCGTAGCACGCTATTTTTGTACCGTAAAGAGATGGGGGAACTGTGGACAAAGGTTAGCTCTGTAAATGGTGAAACTACCATGGAAATTCGCATTCCTAGTAATCGCGGTATAGTGGGCTATGTTGCTTCTACTGGTCAGGCTTTAAATATTTCTGATGCTTATAAGGATCCCAGGTTTGATCCGACTACAGACCAACGAACTGGATATGAAACTAGGAATATTTTATGTTTGCCAGTATTTAACTCTGGGAATGAGTTAATAGGTGTTACTCAATTAATTAATAAGCATCAAGGAAGCTTCAGCAGTTCTGATGAAGAATTTATGCGAGCTTTTAATATTCAAGCTGGAATTGCTTTGGAAAATGCTCGTTTATTTGAAAATGTACTTTTAGAAAAACAGTATCAAAAAGATATTCTCCAAAGTCTTTCAGATGCAGTTATTTCTACTGATATGGAAGGTAGAATTGTTACGATTAACGATGCAGCACTAGAATTATTGGGTTGTAATTTTGAAGATTGTTGTACAAAAGATAATAAATCCGAATGGGAAAATAATATTGTTGGTCGCTTAGTCTGGGAAATTGTACCTATAGAAAATTTAAACTCACGTTTGGTAGATAGTTTAACTACCGGAGCAAAACATTTTGTCCCAGAGCAGTCTTTAACTGTGGGATTGCATTTGATTAATAAGCATAACAAGCAAGAATCTTCAGATACAGAGTTAAATCAGAATGATAAGACAAGTATTCTAGTAGTGCGCGATCGCACGAATCCCAATTTATTTAGACCTTGGAATCATTCTTTAACACCGACTTCGGAATTAATTGATAATAGCTTAATTAAACACATAGAGCGCAGTATTAATTTAACGGTTAATCCCCTAACCAACCCTGAAGGAGGAGTAAGGGGTGGTTTAGTGGTATTGGAAGACATTAGCCAGCAGAAGCGGATGAAAACCACTATGTATCGCTATCTTACCCCTAGAGTTGCTGAACAGGTGATGGCTTTAGGTGACGATGCATTGATGGTAGGAGAACGGAAAGAAGTAACAATTTTATTTTCTGATATCCGGGGATATACTAGTCTCACAGAAAATTTAGGCGCGGCTGAGGTGGTTTCCCTACTAAATCAGTATTTTGAAACTATGGTAGAGGCGGTTTTTAACTATGAAGGCACTTTAGATAAATTTATTGGCGATGCTTTAATGGCAGTATTTGGGGCACCCTTACCTTTAATAGAAAATCATGCCTATAAAGCCATACAAGCCGCATTAGATATGCGTCAACGATTAAAAGAATTTAACGATAGAAGAATAATTCAGGAACAACCGCAAATCAAAATTGGTATAGGTATTAGTTCCGGGGAAGTGGTTTCAGGTAATATTGGTTCTCGCAAACGTATGGATTACACTGTTATTGGTGATGGGGTTAACCTTAGTTCTCGTTTAGAAGCTGTTACCAAAGAATACAATTGCGATATTGTATTAAGTGAATTTACTTATAATTTATGCCGCGATCGCATTTGGGTACGACAGCTTGATACTATCCGAGTCAAAGGTAAAGAGCAAGCAGTAGATATATACGAACTCATAGGCGATCGCAATACTCCTTTAGTCAAAGCAACACAAGACTTTCTTTCTCATTACCAGGCAGGAAGAGCCGCATATATCTGTCGTAACTTTGAGCAAGCAAAAATTTGCTTTGAAGGAGCAAAGAAGTTTCAACCACAAGATAAAGCTACTGATATTCACATACAGCGCTGTCAAAACTATATTGAAACACCACCTGCAGAAAATTGGGATGGTGTATGGACAATGAAAAGTAAGTAATATCAAATCCGGTAGCATCGGAATTATATTATGTCCGGTTAAACAGTTGTCATATCTGTGGGGACTAAGTAATAAGTAATAAGTAATGAGTAATGAGTAATGAGTAAGGAGTAAGGAGTAAGGAGTAAAGAGTAATGAGTAATGAGTAATGAGTAAGGAGTAAGGAGTAAGGAGTAATAAGTAGTACTACCCGGATTTCAGTAGCCTTATATCGTAACTAATTAAACGGACTTAACATTATATATTTTTAATGCCCAGGAGTGCGGAGTAAAACGCAAAGGGACGCAGAGTTTTTTTACTTCTATGTAAATAATTCCAATGTAAACGAAAATAATATAAGTAAGTAATTTTCAGGTAGTTATTGATTACAAGTTTAAGCGGAAGTTACACACTGCTAGTCCAACCTTTGTTGAACTTGAACTAACTTTTTTTTCTCGATAGCCCTATCCTGAAGTGGTTAAGAGCGTCATATACAGTTTTTAGATAGAACTGGTATAAAGGGTTGAAGGGATTAGTTTTTCGTATTTATTCTATTCTATTCGTAGCCCCTCGATCCTAAACCCAATCCAATTAGCCTTCCTCACTCATAAAAGGATTTTCGCCTATCTGCAATTCTTTCTTTGCTTTTTTCAACTGCTTCCATAAAGCCTTGATTTTCTTATAAGCTTCTTGAGGAGGAATTTTACCAGCAGTTTCCAAATTGCAGATGTAACTTACTTGATGAGCAAATTCTTGAAGATTAGAATTAAAAACTAAATTTTCCGGCTTTACATTACCGTAATAATGGCTACGAGGATTAATAAAACTGTCTTTATCCATATTATCCATAATTTTAAACTCTATGTGAATAATTATCCTGTCCAAAACTTAAAGTATTGACAGGAAAAAATAGTAATTCAATTTTTTAAACTAATTTTAAATTTTAGACTTCAATTTGTTAATTAATTTACTTACTAGCGGAAGTAATTAAATATAATCTAAATGAGTTAGAAAAACTGAGTATGTTTTTACACTTTTCATTTATGTTAACCTGTATAAGGTTTTGAATGACCTAACTTAAATTTTAGATACATAACTAGTACCTATACTAGGAATTTTAGGATTATAACATCCCAGCATTTAAATTGATAAACTCCCTATTATAATCATTTTATCAATTTTAAAGAGTTATTTTATTTGGGAAAAAATTGTGTTTGCGGGTTATTTTAATTACCACCTTAAAAAATAACCAAATACTACATTTCAATACTAATAGTGAATGAGTGGATATAGAATAATTAAGCCCCATGACCTCAAACTCTTTCACTAACAGTAAATTTATTTCTTATTATGCCAGCTAATACTAAGTTATATGAAGGCAAAGCAAAAATCCTCTACTCTACGGAGGAGCCTGAAATATTATTAACAGACTTCAAAGATGACGCAACAGCTTTTAATGCTCAGAAACGTGGCAGCATCAAGGGGAAAGGAGTTATAAACTGTGGTATTTCCAGTAAATTATTTCAATATCTGGAAAAACATGGCATAAAAACTCACTTTATCGATAATCCAGCCGAAAATCAGATGCGCGTCAAAGCTGTAAAAATTCTACCTATAGAGGTAGTCGTCAGAAATATTGCAGCTGGCAGCTTATGTAAACAAACTGGATTAGAACTCGGAACAGTACTCGATCGACCTTTAGTCGAATTTTATTTTAAAAATGACGAGTTAGGAGACCCCTTACTTACAGAAAATCGCCTATTTCTATTAAAATTAGCTACTCAGGAACAAGTTGAGGAAATTACTCATCTTGCATTGCAGATCGACAAGCTACTTCAGGAGTTTTTCTTAGAATGTGGCATAACTTTAGTGGACTTTAAATTGGAATTCGGTGTGGATTCAATTGGACAAATACTACTAGCAGACGAAATTAGTCCTGATACTTGCCGTTTATGGGATACTTCTAATCAACAAAATCCCAACTTGAGAGTACTGGACAAAGACCGCTTTCGTCGAGATTTAGGAAACGTAGAAGCTGCTTATCAGGATGTTTTACGAAGGGTGCTAAAGGCATTGGAAAATTAGATAAAGGAGTGAAACTCAGAGAGTGAGAGAGTGAGGAGTGAGAAAATGAAGGACTTATTAGGGAATAAAGAAATAAAATAGCCCATCTTTTCCCCTTTCTCCATTCCCCATTACCCATTCTCCCCCGATCAGTGAAAACTGAGAATTGATTTGTCCTTGACAAATAACCGATAACTAATCATTAATTTGTGATGGTGTGTGGATGTGAAGAGGAAAAAAAATAGTATGCGTTTATCTCCAGTTTTGTTAACAGCTGTAGCAATTACAACTTATGCAGGAATTCAATTTGAGGCAAATGCTCAAACGAGTATAGAGTCCGCTAAGGAAAATCAGCAAAATAAAACACAAAATAAAACACAAAATACAACATCAGTAGTTGGAGTTTCCCCTAGATTGAAAACCTTCGGAAAAACATCAACGGTAATATTACCTGTTTCTAGAAAAAACTGGGTTGTACCACCTACTGATTTAAAAAGGTCTGAGAAAAAATCTGAGAATCAATTATCCTTAAAAACAGGTAAATCTATAATTGGGTCTGTAAGGGAACCCGTAAAAAATAAGTCTTCTCAGAGACTGGTTACTGCTTTGAAAAATAAGCAGCAGAATAAAGCTTGTAAGAGTTGTTTGATAAGTAGCTCTAATAAAAGTATTAAGCAAAGCAGTACGGGATTAGTTTTACCAAGTCCAACTATTCAGAAACAAGAAACACGTACAGGAAGAACCCTACAATTTCTGACTCCTAAGCAAAATGTTTCTGGGAGTAAAACTGCTCAAAATTTCCCCCCAGAAACAACACCGGAACCAACACCAGAAACGACACCACAGCAAACTCCCCCTCCAGGTTCTGATAGTAATACTGCTCCTGCGGAAAATCGGCAGCAACTTCCCCAGCAAACAGTTCCAGAGCAAACATCTCCCCAACAAACAGTTCCTCAGCAAACAGTTCCAGAGCAAACATCTCCCCAACAAACATCTCCCCAACAAACAGTTCCCCAGCAAACATCTCCAGAACAAAAACCACCACAAACAGGTGTTCCTGACTCTAACGATACCGAAAAGACATCACCCGAAGCTGAAACTCGCGTATTGGTTTCCGAGGTACTTGTGACTGCTGAAAGTGGGGAAGTATCGCGGGATTTAGAAAATCAAGTTTATAGAGTAGTTAATACCCAACCTGGACGGACAACAACTCGTTCCCAATTGCAACAAGATATTAATGCTATATTTTCTACTGGCTTTTTCTCTAATGTACGTGCCGTTCCAGAAGATACACCATTGGGTGTAAGAGTTAGCTTTATTGTTACCCCTAACCCTGTTCTTAGTAAAGTAACTATTAACGCTAATCCTGGTACAGATGTTGCTTCTGTTTTACCTCCAGAAGAAGTAGATAAAATTTTTAGTCCTCAGTACGGTAAGATTCTTAATCTACGAGAGCTACAAGAAAGTATCAAACAGCTAAAGAAGGTTTATCAAGATAAAGGTTACGTATTAGCAAATGTAGTTGGTGCCCCTCAAGTATCAAGTAATGGCACTGTTACCCTACAAGTTGCAGAAGGTGTAGTAGAAGAAATAAATGTCAAATTCAAAAATAAAGAGGGAGAGTTTACCGATGATAAAGGAAAACCAATCAAGGGTCGGACTCAGAAATATATAGTTACCCGAGAAATGGAACTCAAACCGGGTCAAGTCTTTAATCGCAATACAGTTCAAAAAGACTTACAACGAGTGTTTGGTCTGGGAGTATTTGAAGATATCAACCTTTCTCTCGACCCAGGGACAGACCCCACTAAAGTTAAAGTTTCAGTCAACGTTGCTGAACGTAATAGCGGTTCTATTGCTGCTGGTGCTGGTATTAGCTCTGCTAGCGGTTTATTTGGTACAGTTAGCTATCAAGAACAGAACCTTAACGGTAGAACTCAAAAATTGGGGACAGAAGTACAAGCAGGAGCAAGAGGAGACCTTCTGTTTGACCTGCGCTTTACAGACCCCTGGATAGCAGGAGACCCTTACCGGACATCTTATACTGTCAATGCTTTCCGTCGTCGTTCCATTTCCTTAATCTTTGATGGTGATGATAACGATCGCACAGAGATTGTGAACGGCACAGACCTAGATGTGAATAACGAAATTCAGACCCTTAATGACGATCTAACAGAAGGCGATCGCCCTCGTGTAATTCGTTTGGGTGGTGGTGTTAACTTCACTCGTCCCTTAAGTAAAAATCCTTATAAACGTTCAGAATGGGTCGCGTCTGCGGGCTTACAATACCAAAGAGTATCTATTCGAGACTCTGATGGGGATCTTAGACCCGAAGGTGCATTATTTGGTGAAGACGTAGACGGTAATGAAATTGAAATTCCCAATACTAGAGTACCCCTGAGTGAATCAGACAAAGGTCAAGACGATTTATTCTTAGTAAGATTAGGTGCAACCAGGGATAAAAGGAATAGTACCTTACAACCGACAAAGGGTTCCTTTTTACGTTTAGGTGTGGATCAGTCAGTACCCTTGGGTAGAGGTAATATTTTCCTCACCAGACTCAGAGGTAGTTACAGCAGGTACTTCCCAGTCAACTTTACCAACTTTAAAAAAGGTCCAGAAACCCTAGCTTTTAATCTGCAAGGTGGAACTATTTTAGGTGATTTACCCCCCTATGAAGCATTCTCTTTGGGTGGAAGTAATTCAGTGCGGGGTTATGATGAAGGTTCATTAGGTAGTGGACGCAGTTACGTACAAGCATCAGTAGAATACCGTTTTCCACTCATTTCCATAATTAACGCTGCTGTATTTGCCGACTTCGGTAGTGACTTAGGAACCGAAACCCGTGCAGCAGAAGTTCTAGATAAGAATGGAACTGGTTTTGGTTACGGAATTGGAGTTAGGGTACAATCCCCACTCGGTCCAATTCGGGTTGACTACGGACTCAACGACGATGGTGAAAGCAGAATTAATTTCGGTATCGGAGAAAGATTTTAGAGTAGAGATTTTAGATTAGGATTAAAAATTATCTTGCCAACCCCCACGTTTTAGGCTCATACTTAATTTCAAAGCCTTTTGAGGGACAAACCCTGGTGCATTACCCAATGAAATATCTATGGTACAACATACTTTAGCAGCACCAATAGTCCAATCTGGTATTGGATTACATAGCGGTATTGAGACAAAAATTAAAATTTTGCCTTCAGAAATTGGTAGCGATCGCTATTTTATTCGTACCGATTTACCAGACCAACCCAAAATTCCTGCACGGGTGGAAATGGTCAGCCAAACCACCCTTTCTACTCAACTAGGTGATGAAAAGTCCGGAGTACGTACTGTAGAACACCTACTAGCATCCTTAGCAGCTATGGGGGTAGATAATGCTCGTATTGAGATTGATGGACCCGAAATTCCCTTGCTTGATGGTTCTGCAAAAATTTGGACGGAAAGTATAGCTGATGCTGGTTTATCTCCCCAGATTGCTAAGGATAGTTCAGATAGAGATAGTTCAAAAAAATTAACTGAAACCTTCACTATTGACGAACCAATTTGGGTACGGCAGGAAGATGCTTTTGTTTGTGCCATGCCTTCAGCAGAATTTCGCTTTAGCTATGGTATCGATTTTAACGAAATAGCCATCGGTAATCAATGGTATAGTTGGTTGGCTGGGAAAGACCTAAAAACCCGCCAGTATAGCTTCTTGGGAGAAATTGCTCCAGCTAGAACATTTGGTTTATTGCATCAAATAGAACATTTGCGCCAAGCCGGATTAATCAAAGGAGGAAGCTTGGAAAATGCCCTAGTTTGCGGTCCTCAAGGCTGGATGAACCCACCATTACGATTCCCAAATGAACCTGTACGTCATAAAATCTTGGATTTAGTAGGAGACTTAAGTTTAATAGGGACTTTCCCCCGCGCTCATTTCTTAGCTTACAAAGCCAGCCATAATTTACATATTCAACTGGTACGGGAAATTAAGAAAGTTGTTTGCAGTAAGTTTTTAATCACAAAATGAAAGCTTAGTAAACACAACATAAGAAAATAGAGGGGGAGATTCAACGAGTCACCTACCTACTTAGAACAAAAGTTAAAATACAACACAGTCCTAATGTCAACTGTAACTGAAGTAAATACGGTCAATGTTCCTGAGTCTAAATCTACTGTGGAACAATCAGAGAATACATCAAAGAAGTCATCTGATGTCAAAAAAACTTTTACCGTAGAAGAAATTCGCCAGCTTTTACCCCACCGCTACCCCTTTGCATTGGTAGACAAAATTATAGATTACATTCCCGGAAAAAGTGCTGTGGGTATCAAAAATGTCACAGCAAACGAACCCCACTTTCAAGGACATTTTCCCGAACAACCAATAATGCCAGGGGTATTAATTGTTGAAGCAATGGCACAAGTCGGTGGTATTGTGATGACTCAAATGCCTGATTGTGAAGGCGGATTATTTCTCTTTGCCGGTATTGATAAAGTCCGTTTTCGTCGGCAAGTAGTTCCCGGGGATCAGCTAATTATGACAGTGGAACTGTTATGGGTAAAACAGCGTCGTTTTGGTAAGATGCAAGGTCGTGCAGAAGTAGACGGTCAGCTAGCTGCTCAAGGGGAATTAATGTTTTCCTTAGTCAGTTAATCTAATTTTATTTTAGTAGGGGTAGTGGTGATTTAGCTTTTGGTTTTTAGCTTTTGGCTACTTTAACTCAAATTTTTGCTTAGCTCTTAGCTAATAGCTAACAGCTAATAGCCTCTAAACAACCCCTACGAACCCAATTTAAATTATCAGCAAAACTTATTTTTAAGTAAATTTTAAATGAAATAATGATTTAACAATATTGTTAGTCGTTATTCTCAATCGTTATAGTTTAATGTTTCCAACTTTAAATCAAACAAACAAACAAATAGTAGATTAGATAGCTTTGTCTTCTAATTTAAAGGTAGTTCATGGTTAGTAACTGAGTTTATTAATGAGTAGTTAGTAAAAAATATTCCAGAGTAATTGAGAAAACTTTGAATTGAATTCTTGTATCCCAATTACCAATTATTAATCATCAATTACTAATTATCAATTACTAATTATCAATTACAAATTACCCATTACCAATTACCAATTAATTACATAAAACCTATAACTCACACACACCTTATTCACCATTACTGTTTAGGGAGATCCACCCTTGAAAACCCTTATTCATCCAACCGCAGTTATTCATCCCGACGCAAAACTTCATCCCACAGTAAAAGTAGGTGCTTATGCAGTAATTGGGGAACAGGTGCAAGTCGGTCCCGAAACTGTCATTGGCTCTCATGCAATCCTTGAAGGACCTCTAGAAATTGGGGCGCGAAATCAAATTTATGCTGGTGCTGCTATCGGTATGCAACCCCAAGATTTGAAGTATGAGGGAGAAAACAGCTGGGTAAAAATTGGTGACGATAATTCAATCCGCGAATACGTTACCATCAACCGTGCAACAGGAGATAACGAAGCTACTATCATTGGCAATAATAGTTTACTAATGGCTTACACTCATGTTGCTCATAACTGCATAATTGATGATTATGTTATTATAGCTAATTCTGTTGCTCTAGCAGGTCATGTACATATAGAATCCTACGCTAGATTGAGTGGAGTTTTAGGTATTCATCAATTTGTTTGCATTGGTAAATACGCCATGATTGGTGGAATGACAAAGATTACTCATGATGTTCCTCCCTTCATGACAGTAGACGGACATCCATCCCGGATTAGAACATTAAATTCAATTGGACTCAAGCGGGCTGGTTTTACCCCTGAAGACCTACAAGTACTGAAAAAAGCATTTCGTATCCTTTATCGTTCTGAATGCACCTTTAAGGAGGCTATAGAACAGTTAGAACTACTAGGAGATACTGAAAATCTGAAATATTTACGCCGCTTTCTTTTACTTTCTCAAATGCCGGGAAGACGCGGTTTGACACCAGGAAGGGGGAGAGTGAGGGAGTGAGGGAGACTAAAACAATTCAGAATTCAATATTCAGAATTCAATATTCAGAATTCAAAATTTCGGCATTAGATAACAAGACGAGAAAACTCGGAGACTGAAGAAATTAATAGCGTAGCTATTCCCATTATCCATGATCCATTACTCATTACCCAACTTTCAAACCTAGCGTCACAAATTGATTTGTTTAAATGCGAATATTTATTAGTACTGGTGAAGTTTCTGGGGATTTGCAAGGCTCTTTGCTGATTGAAGCTCTGAAACGTTGTGTGAAGTCGTCAAATTTAAGTTCATCTGAGTTAAGACCCGACCTAGAGATTATTGCTCTGGGTGGTGAAAAAATGGCTGCTGCGGGGGCACGTTTACTTGGAGATACAGTAAGTATTGGTTCTTTTGGTTTTGTGGAATCTCTGTCTTTTGTTTTACCTACTTTAAAAATTCAAAGACAAGCAAAGAGATATTTAAAGGAAAATCCTCCCGATGTAGTAGTTCTAATTGACTATATGGGACCCAATCTGGCTATTGGTGACTTTATGCGTCGTCATTTACCAAATGTGCCAGTGGTATATTATATTGCTCCCCAATTCTGGGTTGCCTCTATGAATTCTGGCTATGCCAAACGTATCATTAATGTTAGCGATCGCTTGCTGGCTATTTTCCCGGGAGAGGCTGATTATTTCCGAGGTAAGGGGGCAAATGTTTCTTTTGTGGGTCATCCCTTAGTAGACCGGATGAAAGGTTTTCCTAGTCGTGAAGAAGCACGAGGAAAACTAGGTATGAATAATGACAATATCAATATTGGTTTACTTCCTGCATCCCGCAAACAGGAAATAAAACATCTTTTACCAATTATATTTCAGGCAGCCCAAGAGCTACAAAATAAACTACCGCAAGTTAAATTCTGGATACCTTTATCTCTGGAAATATACAGGCAAGATATAGAAAAAGCGATACAAAAGTATGGATTGCAAGCAACTATCGTATCCGGTCAGAAAGAAGAAGTTTTATCAGCTCTAGATTTAGCAATTACTAAATGTGGTACCGTCAACTTGGAATTAGGATTACTAAATATTCCCCAAATAGTCGTGTATCGTTTAAACTCTCTGACTTATTGGATAGGTACAAAAATCTTAAAAATTAAATATCCCTTTGCTTCTCCAGTCAATCTCTTAGTAATGCATGAAATCATTCCTGAATTAATTCAAGAGAAAGCTACATCAGAAAACATTACCCAAGCTGCAATGGAATTTTTGTTTAATCCCGAGCGTCAGCAGCAATTAAAAACAGATTATCTCTCAATGCAGCAAAAAATGGGACAAAAAGGAGTATGCGATCGCGCTGCGAAAGAAATTTTGCAAATGATACCAAATTAGGTCAATTTAATTCTAAATTTTAAATATGATCTTGAACTGTAGAGACGTTCCACCGGAGCGTCTTTAATTTTTGCAAATATTGACGATGAATGATGAATTCAAAATTTCTGTACCAAAATCTCGTCGTCCTGTTGCAGTAGATTTATTTGCTGGAGCGGGTGGGTTTTCCTTGGGAATGGAACAAGCGGGTTTTGATGTTTTAGTTGCAGTTGAATATGACTCGGTTCATGCTTGTACTTATGCTTTTAATTTTCCTCTCACTAAAGTGATATGTGATGATGTTTCTTATCTTAGTGTTGAAGTTATTAAAAAAGCAGCTTATCAAGGTTTCCTTCGACACTATAAATACGAACATAAAACAAATAAAACAAATAAAACAAATAAAATAATAATCCCTAACTGGGATGGAAAAATCGATGTAGTTTTCGGTGGTCCACCCTGTCAGGGTTTTTCTGTGATGGGCAAAAGAGAAATTACAGATACTCGCAACAGTTTAATATTTGAATTTTATCGTTTAATCATAGAGTTAAATCCCCGTTACTTTGTGATGGAAAATGTACCGGGAATCGCGAATAAAAATAATTTTCCCCTACTGTCCACATTAATTAGTAAATTTGAAGCAGCAGGATACTCAGTTGAAAAACATATCCTGAATGCAGTTGACTTTGGAGTACCTCAGAAGCGACAAAGATTATTTTTGATTGGTAACAGAATAGGAAAGGAAAATATTCTTACCAATACCAAAGCTAACCAAGAAGAAATCAAAGTAAAAGTAAAAGACGCGATCGCGGATCTACCAAATATAGATAATTTTCCTCAACTACAACATACAGACGAAATATTACTTTCTTTATATCAGAGAAAAGCACAAGAAGATAAATGCAGTTTGTATGCACGAATTCTCCGTTCCAATCCCCTCAACAAACATTTTTCAACTCCCCCCAACTTCTCCTATCCCCGTTTATGGAATCCTTACTTATTAACCTGTTCCATGCAAACTCAACACCGAGAAAGTTCTAAAATCCGCTTTGGACAAACTATACCAGGAGAACTGGAAAAAATTAGTCGCTTTCGTCGTCTCAAACTAGATGGTTTTTCCCACACTCTCCGAGCTGGAACTGATAAAAATCGGGGTAGACACACATCACCCCGTCCCATTCATCCCACTTTACCTAGAGTCATATCCGTCCGCGAAGCAGCTAGACTCCATTCCTTCCCTGACTGGTTTCGCTTTCATCAAACTAAATGGCACGGTTTTCGACAAGTTGGTAACTCAGTTCCACCATTACTCGCACAAGCTATTGGCGAAGATATAATTAATTCCCTTCAGATCAAACCATATAAATACGAAAACTTTTTATCTCTCGGAAGCGTGCAGTTATTACGCTTCTCACCATTCCAAGCCGAAAGTTATTGGAAGAAGCAAATTTTTGAAGGTGAATTGTAGTATTTCATCAAAATACATTGGGTAATGAATCTTACTCAGGGCTGTTTCATTCTTCAGAGAAAAACCTTGCAAGTCATGTATTTTCTTATCTGGTGGGGGTTTGGGGGACGCAGCCGTCCTCCCAATCGGGGGTTTGGGG
>JBCCDM010000090.1:0-17376 GCA_039030795.1 Cyanobacteria bacterium P01_A01_bin.84 | reverse complement strand
TTGCCAAAACCAGAAACTGGCTCAGAACGTTGATGCTCTGAACAAACACATCGAATCAGCACACCGATATGCTGTATTATAGTTAACTTATGTATTGAATAACTACAGGATTTATTTCTCATTATCTTCGACAAACTTCTGAGCTTTCTCCATAGCTTCATAAAAATCTTTCTGATTATTTGCAGCTAATATCAATCTTTTTCCTTTGGATTCAACTTCTAATTCAATGGGTTGGTCAGTTAATTTATCCCGTAAGTAACTTAAAACACCTTTGAGGTTAGCAGTTTTGACTTGGGTTTTTAAAGCTCCTAACACAAATCCACCGAAAGAAGCTTTTTCGCTTCCCATTGGTGTTTCTGCAACTGATATTAAGCTAGCGCTACTTACCTCTTGCTCTTTAATTTCTTGCAGTAAATCCTTAGTGAATTTGTCTAAATCTACCGCTTTCATATCCGATGCTTGAAATGAAATTTTTAGTCTAACGATGGATTCACTCACTATCTTTTACCCCACAGTAAAAATACTACTGAAATTAGAGTCACAGTAGAAATAACTTCAGGATGAATTTTGCTACACCTCTACTTAAAAATCAAGTGTAAATAGCTACTTATACTATTTTTTAGATTAATGAAATAGGATTCATGTTATGGGTAAGTCTTATTTAATTTAAGTGTATGTATTATACAATAAGAATTCTGAGGTTTACTAATTTATTTTAATAGTTCGGCAAAGATTTTAAGTAATTCAAAAATTCTGTGATTTGGCGATCACTTAATTCACTACGAAACGAGATAAAAGCTTCTATGTTGTGATTGGAATGACCAATAGTAAAGAGTTTCATTTACCTAAATGACTTTTGCTCTGAATTAATATTTTGAATTATAGACTTGCTAGAAAATAATTCAAACAACAGCAGATCCAATTAACTAGAAGCACTAGTATAAAAACGCAGAGCAAACCGCCAAAACAAGGTAGAAATAGCAAATAACACTCCCGCTAATATTCCTGCACCTAGCATCCAAGTAACTTCACCTCTACCAAGCATAGTTTGAGCTGGAACTGTTGTTAAAAATGCTACTGGAACAATAAATGTAAAAAATACCCGAAAAGCCGCAGGATAGGCAACCATAGGAAAGCGTCCTGCTTCTAGGAGACCCCGTAATACTTCAGTAACATTATAAATTTTGACAAACCAAATACTGGTTGCACCTAACATAAACCATAAGCTGTAAAGCACTACGACACCGAAACCTATGGGAATCAAACTGATGAGATAATCTTTAATACTTAAACCCAGACGACTACCAGCATAAGCAATCATTAAAATCCCGAAGATTAAATCTGGTAATCCCCAAGGTGAGATAGTGTTGGTGGATAACCAAAACTGGGAATGAATCGGTTTAAGTAAAATAAAGTCCAGGGTTCCCTGTTGGACGTGACGAACGATACGATTCAGATTAGGAGCAAGAAAAGTAGCAGAGAAACCTTGTAATAGGGTAAAAATTCCTAACACTATCAAAGCAGCTTCCCAACTCCAACCAACAAACTGATAACCTGTGCGATAAAACAAAGATAAGCTAAATAAACCACCAATTAAATTACCAACACTACTAAGTGCAGCTAAAAGGAAATTGACTCGATACTCCATCTCTGATGCGATCGCTGCACTCCAAAATAATGATAAAACTTTAAAATATCTGGACATACATAAAAATGTAAGAATACTAACTTCCGGTATATTGTAGTTCCTGCCTGTATATGGTGGTTGGTATATAGTGCTTATAGTAAAGACTAATGGTCTTTGATGTGTAAAAATTATCTCATAATATTTCTCTGTATTACTACTCTGTATTACTATTGTGTGTATTTCTAAATTTAACAGGACTTACTTATTTATATTTATGGCATTATGGCAAAACTTTCTAAAGAACTAAATCAATTTTTTTTTGAAGAAGAACGATCTTCTCATGTGAGTTTAGACGCTATTTTACGAATTGCTGGAGAAAGCATTTTCGGATTTTTATTTGTTGTTTTATCTCTACCTTCAGCTTTACCAATACCTGCACCTGGATATTCTATCCCCTTCGGTGTCTTGATGCTAATCCTTGCAGGGCAATTGATTATAGGACGTGAAAAGCCCTGGTTGCCCAAAAAAATGGCAAGTTATCCAATTAAACTGGAAATGGTACAGGGTTTCTTGAAAGGTGGACTTCCCTGGTTAAGAAAAATCGAAGGTATTACCCGTCCCCGTCTTCCGTTTGTTTGTAAAACCTTTGCAGGAAAAATTATTATTGGTTTAGCGATCGCGCTTATGTCAATACTTATGATGATTCCTATTCCAGGTACAAATACAGTACCAGCCATAGGAATTTTTGTCACAGGTTTTGGTTTACTAGAGGATGATGGTGCAATTAGTTTGGGTGGTTTAGGTCTTTGCTTAGCTGTAATCCTGGCAGTAGTTGCTTTTGTCTGGGGTGGTTTTAGTTTGATTGATTACATTAAAGCTTTGTTAGGTAGGTAATCGATTACACATCTTTACCTTACGAAAGGGGAATTTGCAACATCCCCTCTCCAATTTTTTAGCTGCTATTTTAAATTATTCTTAAGTAACCGGAATTGATATAACTACAATTCCATAAAAAAAGACCCAACTATATTAGGTCTAATAACTACTATTTTTGACACTCCCCGCTTTAAAATTCATCAGTAAACCAACCTTCGGTATTTACGGGATTCTGAGAATCTCCAGTACTGTTATAAGTATTTTTAACTAGTTGAATTTGCGGTTGTTGCTCAATTTCTTCGGGGGTAGACTGATTGCAAGATGACGAGTTGCTCTGCACATCTTCGGTAATTACAGAATCATCAGGGTGTTCTTTTTCTTGACTTTCTACTTTAGATTCATTTACTTGAGTTCCACTATCTTCTGACTCATCTACTTCTGCATCTAGCCAAGGTGAGTCAAAATGATTCCAAGGCAAAATAGGAGCTTTAGGTAAATGAGAGGTCAAAACCTCAATATTAGCCGGGTCAGGTTTAGGTAGGGGAATCTGTTTTCCAGAGGTTTGCATATCTTCTTCCTCAGAGTTCATCAGCTTTTTAACTCGGGTATAAAATAAACTGTTGTCAAGTGAAGCACCGCGACAAAAATTACTCCTAAAGTAACATAAGCTGCATAAGTCAAAGTTTGAGATACATCATTAATAGTCTGTTTATTTGCATTATAAGTCTCTACTAAGTTAACAAGCATCTGTAATTCGTAGGCTTGATTTGGGAGTGGTAGATAACGCTCTAAAAATTGTTGACTAGGTATCGGTGTAATTACAAACCTACGTGGTAATAACGCATTAATTAGTAAAATAAAGTTTATCAGAACTAAAAAAATTTCAATAGCATTAAATATTGTAAAAATAGTTAAAAGTCTAGATATCGCTAATACTGTTAATACAGCCGTATTTGTTACGAACAGGATATTCATCTGCCGTAGCAATACTTGACGCTCCTCTTTTTGCCTATCCATGATACTACGTACATCTCTAGCAGCAAATCTTACTGTCAGAGGGTCTTGAACAGGAGTTTCCTCCGGCTCGGGACTAATATCTTTTGGGTTAATATCTTTCTGGGTATCTATAATAGTATTTTCTGGTGATTTTAGGTTTCCCTTCTCCGAATTTTGTGGAGAAAAATCACTTTCAGGTTTACAAGCTGGTGGCTTCACCTTTGATTATCTCTCATAATTATGAAGGATTAGTATCAATCGCAACGATGCCACGAATAATTTCAAAAATCAAGTATCTTTTCTTACCTGTTGTTTAATTTTACTCGCTACTATTTGACTAATTAGCAGTAATTTTACTGATGAGAAATATCTTTGTTTAAATAGTGAATCACAGCTTGTGCAATAGTTTCATTTCCATTTTTGTCTATTGGTTCTTTATATCGGGGTGATTGGGGCGATCGCTTGAGAAATTCCCAGTCACTTTGAAAAAATTCCTCTGGTGTAAGAATTTGATGGGAATTATAGTTAGTAATACCTTTGAGTAAAAAATCTGCTTCGGCAAAATCTTTTCTAGTTACCGAAACGATAGGTATATCTAACTTGGTTGCTTCAGCAAAAGTACCAAAACCAGGTTTAGAAATTACCCTAGAACATAAAGGCATAAAGTCAACAGGACGACATTTGCGATCTTTAACTTTTAGTAAATTAGGTAACTCTGGGGCAGACCTATCAAAAGTAATAAATTGCCAATCAGGGAAACTACTGAGATTATGGTAGGGAATTTGTTGTAAGCCTAAGCCACCAAAAGTCAGTAAAACTGTTTTTTCTATAGGGGTACTTATTCCCCATTCACTCATTATTTCTTCTGGACTGAATTTGGGGTCGCCCCCAGTTAGACCAATATCAGTTATATTTGGGAATGCTGACATTGGTTCATGGAATGGTAAACGCCACAAGCGATCGCATTTACTGTAAGATTCACTAATCGAGTCAGCAATAGGTATAAATTCATTCCCCCAATCTCTATAAATAAAATCCCAGCCAAAATTACTTACCATCCAGCAAGGAATGTCAGCAGCAGTGGCTATATCAGCAGCCAGAAAAGGTATATCAGCCAATATAAGCTGGACTCGATTCTGATGGATAAAATTTACTTCCGAAGCAATAATTGAATTTTTATCTTTTTGGATAACTTGTAATTTTTCCAATGTCGCAGCTTTATCCATATTTAAACTGTCTGTCTGTACCACACCTAAATCATAGGCACGGGGACGATGGATAAAATCACCTTCCATATAGCATTCCAGCAGCCATCTAGGTGCAGTTGTAGTCATAATCAACAACACCTCGGGACACATTTTCTGAATAGTTGCTGCTACTGCTGCGGTGCGGGTCGCGTGACCAAAGCCATGATTGGTAATTCCTACGTATAATACTGGTCTATTCATAGTATTCAGTTATCACTTACTTTTCTGCTATCATCTTCGCCATCAACCATCAACCTTCCTTTAAGAATCTAGAAAATTTTGAATTTCTACAACTAAATCATCCATTTCCGATTCTAGAGTGAAATAATGCACGCAAGCACGGACGCAGTCAGGGTCAAGAATTGTTCGTAACAAAAATCCTTTTAGTTCTAAGTATGTTACCAATTGATTACTTACATTAGGCTTATTTGTTTTTAATTGAAAAGACACTAAACCACTCTCAGGTGGAGACGTGCGCAGACACTGAATATTTGATTTTGATAAATTAACTAACTTACTCCACAAATATTCGCTTCTGGAACAAATTTCTTGATATCTTTCTTCAGGTGTTCCCCACTTTTGATGAATAGCGATCGCTTCTCTTAAACCTGCATACAAAGGATAATGAGATGTGGCAATTTCGTAGCGCTGTCCATCTGGTTGCCAGCCCATAGGTTGAGCGTGTTTATCCGTAAGAATACTGCGCCAACCGACAAATGTTGGTCTTAAATTATCTCGAATTTCTGGACGTACATATAAACCACCTACACCACCAGGACCGCATAACCATTTATGACCAGTAAAGGCATAAAAATCTACACCTGATGCTCTCAGATTCAAAGGCAACATTCCTACTGACTGAGCCGCATCTACTAGTACTTTTACCTGCTGTTGCCTACTTTGACACAACTGGACAATTTCATCTAACGGTAAAACCTGACCAGTATTCCAAAGTACATGACTTAAAACCAATAAGCGGGTTTGAGGACGTAGATGTTGAGCAATAATTTCTACAGGATCCCCTTCATTCAAGGTTGCCATTAAAGGACAGGTAGTCACCTCCACATCAAACCTGTAAGCGATTTCCTCAGCCATAGCAATAATTCCAGGATGTTCGCAATCAGAAAGCAAAAGATGGTCGCCCTTATGCCATGGGATACCCCACATTGCGATATTACAGCCAGCAGTTACATTTTCCGTCAGAGTCAACGTGTCTGTCTTTATACCTAACTCCGACGCGATCGCGCTTCTGGTCGTAGCAATTTCTTCTTTTATCCACTCATTGACCTTAATTCCAAATGGTCCTTGCTGCTGAATTTGAGTTTGCCCCTCAACTATAATGTTTAAAGAGGCTTGCGGCATTGGACCTTGACCGCCATAGTTGAAATAAGTTTTATTCTTCAGAGCAGGAAACTGCTGACGATGGCTATCTATTTGAGAATCTAGTTTAGAAAAATTAGTCTTAGTCATAGCTTGTATCCAAAAATGCTCAGTGTTGGCAGGTAATTGATTGATGTGTTAGTCAAGTTGTATAAGTAAAGATTTTTGTGAGCGTGCTTTAATAGAACGCTGAATTTAAGTCGCTTATTTTACCCACCTTTGTGCCAAATCCTGTTAACTTAAAGGAATGTTAATCAATGCTGAACTACTGCTGCAATACCAACGGTGCAAGCGTCGGGCGTTTTTAGATATTAACTCTAGTACCGAAAAGCGCGATGCTAGTGGTGATTTACTGCGCAAGTTGCAACAAGATAAAGCTGTCCATCAAAAGAAAATTCTCACACAGTGGAATTATCAACAACCAGGTTATTCTCGCAAAAAAAACTACGGTGCAGCCAAAACAGAAACTTTAGATATGATGCATCAAGGAGTAGATTGCATCCATAAAGGGCTGTTAGTAGCAAGTTACGGAAAACAAAATACCCTAATTAGTCGTCCAGATTTATTACTAAAACGACCGGGAAGATCCCGTTTTGGTAATTGGTTTTATGTGCCAGCAAATATTGAATTAGGTAAACGTCCCAAGCAAGAATACCAGGTTGCGATCGCATTTCACACCCAAATTTTGGCAGTATTACAAGGGGTATTTCCTCCAGAAGCTTTATTGATGTTGCGGGGTAGGGAAATTCCTTATGCAGTAGATTTAGTCAAACGAGTCCCACAAATGCGGCAAATTTTGGATGAATGCATCCAAACTTTGCAAACACCTACACCACCAGATTTATTTATTTCCCGTCAGAAATGTAGTCTTTGTCATTGGCATAGTAACTGTTATAAAGTAGCAAAATCCGATCGACATCTTTCTCTACTACCTGGAGTTACACCAGTTCGCTATCTCCAGTTACAAGAAATGAATATTACCACACCAGAATCTTTGGCTAATACAGATCCCAATTTGTTAACAGACCTACCAGGATTTGATTGTGAAGTTGCTCCTAAACTAGTTTTACAAGCTAAGTCAACAGTTGAAAATCGTCCTTTAATATTACCTTTACCTTCACGGACTCAAGTACAGGAATATAGCGTTAATACAGATATTAATATTAGTCCTGAATTAGTACTTGCAAGAGGTTCATTAATAGAACCTTCTAAAAAAATTACCACTCAGAAAGTACTTTCAAATAATCTTAATCCAAACAATCCCAATCAATTATTTATTGAAGATATTATTTCTACAGCCCCTGTAGAACTTTACTTTGATATAGAAGCTCAACCAGACCTAAATTTAAATTATCTTTTAGGAGTTTTAGTGGTTGATAACATTAACAAAAGCGAAAAATTTTATTCTTTGTTAGCAGAAACTCCTCAAGACGAGGATTTAGTTTGGCAGCAATTTTTAGATTTAGTGTGGCAATATCCTGACGCTCCAATTTACCACTTTTGCGTTTATGAGTTTGATACAGTCAAACGTCTAGCAAAACTTTACCGTACCCCTTCTCGTTTAGTAAAACCTGTATTGAATAGATTTGTTGATATTTATGAGCAATTGATCGGAAGCGTCACCCTACCTATCGAAAGTTATGCCCTCAAAGCCATCGCTCGTTGGTTAAACTTTGAATGGCGTGATGTAGAAGCCAGTGGAGCTAAGTGTATTTACTGGTATGACCAATGGTTAAAAACAGGCGATCGCACTTTATTAGATATCATTCAACGCTATAACGAAGATGACTGTAGAGCTACCCGTAGCGTTAAAGTCTGGTTAATAAATTTTTTGCAAGAGCAATATTTTGGTATTGAACAAAATGTCTATGATATAGGGGAAAGGTGAAAAGAGAGGTGGATTTTGGTCTGAACAAAAATACTCTATAGCTATACTTTTTTTTAGCTAAAAGCTAACAACTAAAAGCTAACAGCCAAAAGCTTTGAGTAAAATTATCTATTAGTAACCAACCGTGAATAACTGTTAACCTGGAGATGTTCTGCTATTCCAAAATATAGCTCCCTAAGCTCCCAATGAAGCTAATTAAACAAAAAATTACCCCAGGTCTGGTTTTATTATTTATCTTAATCTTAATTATTACTCTAGTTTTTAATAGTTTCCTCACTGATGCAGTAGAGGTAACGGGTATTGATTTTATCGGACAAGCAGTCTTACCAACAAGTTTCAAATTTCAAGAAACGCCATTCGGTGGTTTATCGGGAATTACTTATGATGATAGTAATCAACTATACTATAGTATTTCAGATGACCGCAGTCAAAAAGCACCAGCTCGATTTTACACTCTGAAAATTAATCTGAGTCAAGGTAAATTAAGAAATAATGGCGTTGAACCTGTTGCAGTCACCACTTTACGAAACAAAAATAGTCAAACTTTTGCCAATGGTAAAATTGATGCAGAAGGAATAGCTTTATTTAGTCAAAATACCGTATTTATCTCTTCAGAGGGTAACGCCGATCAACTAATTAATCCATTCATTAAAGAATTTTCCTTAACCGATGGTAAAGAACTAGCAGCATTATCTATCTCAGAGAAATTTCTACCAAATAAAAATCAGAAAACAGGAATACGTAATAACTTAGCCTTTGAAACATTAGCGATCGCTCCCGATAAAAAATACTTATTTACAGCAACTGAAAATGCTTTGATTCAGGATGGTAGTGATGCTAAACCTAACCAGGGAACAAATTGTCGAATATTGCAATACAATTTGACTACTAAGGAGTTAGAGAAAGAATTTCTTTATCCAACAGAACCAGTGAAACCTTTTTTAAGTAATATCTCAGGTAAATTTGCTAGTGGTTTACCCGACTTAGTGGCTTTAGATAACAAAGGAAACTTTATTAGCATTGAAAGAACTTTTACTGGTATAGGATTTAATATTGCCCTATTTAAAGTTAAATTAGCAGATGCCGATGATATTCATAGTATCGATAGTTTATCAGCAGTAAATTTGAGCAATATCAAACCAGTCAAAAAAGAATTATTACTAGATTTGAGAAAATTGGATGTAGCCTTGGATAATATTGAAGGTCTAACCATAGGTTCTCAACTCCCTAATGGACAGAAATCATTAATTTTAGTCAGCGATAATAACTTTAATCCTTTACAACGCACTCAATTTTTAGCATTTCGACTTCAAACTGAGTCTAATTGGATGAGATTAATCAGAAAAATAACTTCTTTTTTTAATGGTTAGTTGAATTACCTGCTTAAATCATAATTTGACAATAAATTATAGCTTTTAAGTAAACTTACTTAGTTGATGCCACCTATTTATAGATGGTATTTTTGGTTTCCGTGTAATCTCTCATCCGTATCTCTAAACGATTGTGTTACACCAGTTTTAAAGACTTTTGTATCTTATAAAGATATATTTTGGGTGCTATTTCTGTCAGATAAACTTGGATTTAGATTGTATAGAAGTAGCCACAATTTTGAGGACATTTTTTTGTTCCCTGGCGGGAAAGTTAGAAGATTCCTTTTTAAACAAAATATAATGTTCCATCGTTATATGTCATTCTTTAACGATTATTTTGATTGCCTTCTGTATCCAATCAATTTAGATTCATCGCCATATACTATCTGCCTTTTATCTACCTTTGTCGATACTCATGTTAAATCAAAAAAATGAAAATGCAGTAATGCAAAAAGTAGAATTGGATATTTATATCGGCAAATTATTAAACAACCGATACTTAATCAGAGATTCGATTGGTAAAGGAGGTATGGGTAGGGTTTACCTAGCTGAAGATACCGCTAAAGGTGGTATACCAGTAGCTGTAAAAGTTTTATCTTTAAACTTGGTGAATCAGCAGCTATCTCAGCGTTTTGCAAGGGAAATTTTTATTGGTGCTCAGCTAGGTCGTAAAAGTAAGCATATAGTCAAATTTTTAGGTTACGGAATAACTGAAAAAAAAGTTCCATTTTATGTAATGGAATATCTTCAGGGGAAAAGTCTGAAGGAATTAATTAGATCGTCTCAGCCCCTAAATTTACCAACCTTTTTAAGCTTATGCCATCAAATTTGTTTAGGATTGCATTGCGCTCATCAGGGTGTAAGTATCAAAGGAGAAATTTATCCTGTGATACACCGGGATATTAAACCAGAAAATATTTTTTTGGTAGCCAAGAGTAATAAGGGAGAAATTGTTAAGATACTGGACTTCGGAATAGCTAAATTTATGACCGAACGTTCAGGAGTGACCCTCACAGACTCTTTTGTTGGTAGCCTTCCTTACTGTTCCCCAGAACACATGGAAGGACGCAAACTTTTAGATGTTCGTTCTGATATTTACAGTCTGGGAATTCTGATGTATGAAATGCTTGCCCGAAAACATCCTTTCAGTACAAAAAATAATTCTTTCGGTAGTTGGTATGAAGCTCATCGTTTTCAAATTCCCCCAGCTTTAGAAGAAGTTGTGTCTGATATTCAAATCCCCACTCAATTGCAAAAATTGGTGATGCGTTGTTTAGCAAAAGAGGTTAATTATCGTCCTCAAAATCTTACTCAAATTCTTACGATTCTAGAAGATATTCATCGTAATCCTAATGGGGATACTAGTATTATTGAGGATGTCCCTAAAAGTAGCTTAGCTTTACAATTAGTAACCGACACATCGGCTACAGAAAAAATTTGCTTGCAAAAAAATTGGCCCAAAAATAAGCCTGTTGCTCCTATTTGTTTCCCTGATTTAGAGTATACACCCAAAGGTGTTATTCCTACTTTTTGGGCTATGCTACCTAAACAAGAAATATCTAAATTTATTAAGCGATCGCACCATACGGAATTCATCTGTCAGACAGATTTATATCCTATGTTGCTTTGGGCTACAGTTTTATACGACCGTAAAGCAGATATGGTGCGCTGGTTATCTTATTACTTGGATTTGAAAGACAATCGAGGTAAAAAAATACTGCAAGTACTAGCTAAAACTGGCTACTATCATTTACTGTTGTTTGCCTTAGAAAAGCCAAAAACTTGCACTCACTTACTAACTCTGCATCTTAACGCTCTCCAAAGACAACAATTACTTGACTGGCTTGAACTTTGTCAGTTTACTCAAGCTGCTATTTCTTCTAAACAAAGTAAAAATCTTTTGAAATTAAAACATGAGAAGTTAAAGCCCAAAATCTTACAAAATTTAAATAAAAAACTTCAAGAAGAAAAGAGTGACTCTGAAGGAATATTTTCTCACTTTCCTAACTTATTTCATAGATTTTTTAAATTATTATCTCGTTAATACAATAGGCTATAAAAATAGAGGCATAGTAGGTGATAGTAAACAAAAGCGAAGACTTATCTTCCGCTAGCTCCCGACTGCTTGCGAATCGCTACGAGTTGAAACGATTAATAGGAAAAGGCGGAATGGGTGAAGTATTCTTAGCAGAGGATGTTTTGCTCGGAAGAGTACCAGTTGCAATTAAATTTTTAACTAAAACTTTTTCCGAACCTCAGCAACAAGTAGTATTTGCTCGTGAAGCTAGGATAAGTGCAGCTTTGAGCCAGAAAAGCTTACATATTGTTAAAGTTACAGATTATGGTCTAGATGAAAATGGCAAGCCATTTTATGTTATGGAGTACTTGCAGGGTAAAACTTTACAAGATTTGATTCCTATATCCCTACCCCAATTTTTGACTTTGATTCGTCAAATTTGTTTAGGTTTGCAGTGCGCTCATCAAGGCATCAAAATTGATGGTAAAACCTATCCTCTCATCCATCGGGATATTAAACCTGCCAACATATTAGTTATACCCGACCAAATCCTAGGAAAATTAGTCAAAATATTAGACTTTGGAGTTGCAAAATTTATTAACACAGCCCTGACAATGGCAACTGTTGATGGTTTTAATGTTTCTTTACCTTATTGCTCCCCAGAACAGTTAGATGATACAGAATTAGACAGTCGCTCCGATATTTATAGTTTGGGAGTAGTGATGTTTGAAATGCTCACAGGAGAGAAACCCTGGAAACCAGAAACAGATTACTTTGGTGCTTGGTACAAAGCACATCACTTTCAAAAACCTTTAGCGATCGCAGATGTTAATCCGCGTTTAAAGTTACCTCAAGCTTTAACAAATTTAATTGCAGGGTGTTTGGAAAAATCACCCCAACACCGTCCCCAAAGCCTTACCGAAATCCTTCAAATTTTAGAAAGTATAGTAGTTGAGAGAAACAAAACCAGCAGTACAGTTTCTCAAACAGTCAAGCAGATGAAAAATCCCTCGAATTCCGAGGTGAAAAAAACCACTCCCGTTAAATCTCCAGGGAATTGCAAAACTGCGGCAAATCTATCAGTAGAACAAATCTGTCAAAAGTTAGTCTGGCCCCAAAGTAAGCCAATTCAAGAAATAGTATTTCCTCGTCTAATTAAAGCCAAAACAAATTTTGTGGCAACTTTGTCAGCCATGATGTCACAACAAAATATTCACCACTACCAAAATGCTCAATGCTATAAACAATTTGTCTATATCACTTCTCCCCACCCTATGTTACTGTGGCTAACCATACTTTATACAGATGATTTTGCTCCGAAATGGCTGCCTTGTTACTTAGATATGCAAGTTCAGTACAATCACAAGTTAATTAAATCCTTAGCTAAAAACAATTATTATTCTTTAGTTTTATTTACTTTGGAAGCCCCCCACTCTTGCTCCCGTATAATTAATGCCACTATTAGTACTAATCAAAGCCTATTATTAAATGCATGGGTAGAAAAAAGTAAAAATCTTCCCCCCTCAAATTGCGCTCATACAGCCAAAAAGCTTTTAAAAGATAAGTATCAAAAAATGCAGCCACTGATATTACAACATTTGGAATCAAAATTTGTTACTCAATCGCCAAAAAAATAAACCTCCTAGCCATAAATTGTGGTTCCTCCAGGAAGAAAAATGAAAAATTCCAGATAAAATAAAAAAATTCCATAATTGGGTTGACAAATAGAGCATCCGTAGAGATAATTAAAAAGTTGCGAATCAAGGGATCGTAGTTCAACTGGTTAGAGCACCGCCCTGTCACGGCGGAAGTTGCGGGTTCGAATCCCGTCGGTCCCGTTACATTAAAAGAAATATAATAATTGTTTGATTAAAGCTTAGATTCTGAGATTAGATTTTAATCTGGAATCTAAGCTAAATTAATTGTGCTTCATACAAGAGAGATAAAAGAGTGACTGTTAGAGTCCGTATTGCTCCTAGTCCTACTGGGAATTTACATATAGGAACAGCTCGTACAGCTGTATTCAACTGGTTATTTGCCCGTCACCAAGGTGGTAAATTCATTTTAAGAATAGAAGATACAGACCAAGAGCGATCGCGTCCCGAATATACCGAAGATATTTTGGAAGGTCTCCGATGGTTGGGACTAAATTGGGATGAAGGTCCATTTTTTCAATCCCAACGTTTAGATTTATATAAGCAAGGAGTACAAAGTCTTTTAGATCGGGGTTTAGCGTATCGTTGTTACACCACCTCTGAGGAACTTGAAGCTTTGCGAGAAGGTCAAAAAGCCAGAAATGAAGCCCCACGGTATGATAATCGCCATCGCAATTTAACTTCAGAACAAGAAGCTGCATATAAAGCCGAAGGACGCAGCTTTGTAATTCGCTTCAAGATAGATGATGAATGCTCAATTGTTTGGAATGATTTGGTCAGGGGTCAAATGACTTGGCGCGGTAGCGACTTGGGTGGTGATATGGTAGTAGCCCGTGCGACTGATGATGGAATTGGTCAACCCCTGTATAATTTTGCAGTGGTTATTGATGACATGGATATGCAAATCACCCATGTGATTCGAGGAGAAGACCACATTGCAAACACTGCCAAGCAAATTTTACTGTATGAAGCTTTAGAAGGGAAAGTACCGGAATTTGCTCACACACCGTTGATTTTAAACACCGAAGGGCGGAAACTTTCTAAAAGGGATGGGGTTACTTCTATTGATGATTTTCAACAACTTGGTTTTGTCTCCCCGGCTTTAGCTAATTATATGACTTTATTAGGCTGGTCTCCACCGGACTCAACCCAAGAGATTTTTACTCTAGTGCAAGCTGCCAAAGAGTTTGATTTTGAAAGAGTTAATAAAGCCGGAGCCAAGTTTGACTGGGCAAAGCTAGATTGGATTAACAGCCAGTATATCCATGAAATGCCTGTAGATAAATTAACTGATTTACTCATACCTATTTGGGAAAATGCTGGGTATGAGTTGAGCCATGGTAGAGAACGTTCTTGGTTAGAAGAATTAGTTACTCTGATTAGACCAAGTTTAACTCGCCTTCAAGATGCTGTGGAAATGAGCAAGCTCTTTTTTACTGAAACAGTAGAATTTAGTGAAGAAGCAAAAGCACAATTACAGCAAGAAGGTGTGAAAAATGCCCTCGAAGCTATCCTCAAAGCTTTGGAACAACATTCATCATTGAGGGAAGCTGATGCTCAAAGTATCATAAAGCAGGTAGTCAAAGAACAAAAAGTAAAAAAAGGTTTGATTATGCGATCGCTACGTGCCGGTCTGACTGGAGATTTGCATGGTCCGGATCTTATTACTTCTTGGATATTATTGAACCAAATTAGTTTAGATGGGCTACGTTTAGAAAAAGCTATTCAAGCTGCTGTTTAGCACTCTATTACGGACATCACCTTATTACCCCTTAAAATCCCCGCATCCTCAGTGCGGGGAAAATTGAACTTTAATTACTATTTTTTCTTTTTATTTAATTAATATAATTTTTGATTTGTCTTTGGGTAAGATAATCATAGCAAGTCTTTTTAAAAAAACTTAACAAGATTATCAAATCAATTATTGTAGTTAACTTATCCGCAATTACTCTTGTTTTGGGAACTTGATGTGTAAAATAAATGTCATTCAAAACACTTAAAAAAATATGTAATCAGAATGGCTAGTATCGTAATTAACCACAAAATCAACCAAAGTATAAAATATTCTCTAGCATTATTAGTGCTAGTAACTAATTCATTCCCAAATCTCATTGCCCGTGCAGATGAAGCGCCAGCGCCTATTTTTGGTGATATTACTATAGGTAGTAAGTTCTCTCCAGATCCATTAACCGTAAGTGGAATGAGCGGTGGAAGTATACCGGGTAAAAAAGTTGCCGGTCGTTCTGAAAGTCCTACGGGTCCATGTGCTGGCTTTTTCGACCCAGAGCCAGACCATACTTTAAAACTAACTAGTAAGTTTGATTACTTAAAGTTACAAGTAAAAAGTCCCGAAGATACTACCATGATTATCAAAGGTCCCGGAGGTAGTTGGTGTAATGACGATTTAGAGGGGAAAAATCCTGGAATTGTAGGTGAATGGCTACCAGGAAAATATGAAGTTTGGATTGGTTCCTATCATAAAAA
Source organism: Cyanobacteria bacterium P01_A01_bin.84 (assembly GCA_039030795.1). GTDB lineage: Bacteria > Cyanobacteriota > Cyanobacteriia > Cyanobacteriales > Nostocaceae > JBCCDM01. The sequence goes on along the minus strand of JBCCDM010000090.1, from coordinate 1,836 downwards.
TAAATATTTACCTTATGAGTTACAAGTTAGCGAAACTAGATAAATTGAGCAAATAGGTAAATTTTTCAGTTTTCAATCATTAATTAAATACCTTATAATACCATTTCTTTATAAAGATGTGCTTAATTCAGTTCATAACTGTAGCTTCAGCCTTCTAGGCTGAGAGCTATTTAGGGCAGACTCCGCCCAATCTTAGTATAAAATGATACATATTTATAAATGTATAGTATGAATAATTGGTAGAATGTGTAAGTCCTACCAATATAATCCTCTTCTGTCACTCTCCGAAAACATTTGCCATTTATAAATTCTGTAACCCTCCCCCCAAAAGCGATAGCTCAGTTATTTGTGAATATATTTCCGCCGGATGGAAAATTGACATTTTTTCGATTTAAAAAGCCTTAAAGTATTGATATTACGCCTTTTGAGAACTTTTTATTGATAGGAAAATCCGGAAAGTGACAGAAGAGGGATAGTTTTAGGGATTGACTACTGATAACTTTTATTATTGGGAAATAAGTCAAAAGTAATTAACCTTTACCAGAGAAGCTTTAATCAATTTTAAAGGTTCCTACATTAGCTTGTAATGCTTGAGAGATTTCTACAGTTTTTTCTAAATAAGCTGACACCTTTTCACTAGAGTTACTAGTCATTTCTGATAATTTGGCAACATCTTGCATTAGGTGAGCAACTTGTTTAGATGTCTCTACCTGAGAAACGGTTGCTGTAGAAATTGATTGTACTAATTCGTCAATTTGACGAGACACATCTAAAATTTGATTAAATCTGTTTTTGGTATCTTCAACTAAAGTTGTTCCTTCAACTACCTGAGTAGTCCCTAATTCCATTGCTCTAACGACATCACTAGTTTCTCTTTGAATATTAGCAACAATTCCTTCGATTTCTGTTGTTGCTGAAGCGCTACGTGCTGCTAAAGCAGAAACTTCTTCAGCGACGACAACGAAACCTTGAGTGCCCTCACCAGCTCGTTCTGCTTCAATACCAGCATTAATAGCTAATAAGTTAGTTTGTACGGCGATTTGATTAATTAAAGAAACAATGCGAGAAATATGTTGTGAAGATTCTCCTAAACGTTTAACTTTCTTGGCTGTTTCTCCAATTGTTTCCCGGAGTCCTAAAATATTTTGTACAGTTAAATCCACAGCTTCACCACCAACTTTAGCTGTGTTATGAACTGTTTTTGCAACTACGGTTGCCCTTCTAGCGCTAATTGCTACATCTTTGATGGAGCTACGCATTTGTTTGACGGACTCAAGAGTACGATCTACTTCCTGTGCTTGTTGGAGTGCTTCACCAGCTAGTTGATTGATTGCTCCATAATTTTCAGCGATCGCGTCGTCTACATGAGTGGCTGTACTTTTCACCTGGGTAACAATTTCCCGTAGACTTTCAATAATAGAGTTGAAAAAGTCTGCAACTGTACCGATTTCACCGTTAGTGACTTCTGCCCGTACTGTCAGGTCTCCATAAGATGCACCTTCGATATGGCTGAGCAAATCTATCAATTGTGCTTGCAGGTTTTCTTTTTGCTCTCGTTGCTGCTGAGAAAACTGTTCTGCTGCCTCTTTTGCTTTCTTGGTAATTTCTAAAAGATTTGCTCTTTCTAAGGCTAAACCAATAATCCGGGCAAATTGTTCAAAAGAATCTATTTCTGAAGGCTGCCAATCACGGGTGTTGCTACACTGATGAGCTATCAATAAGCCCAATAAATTATCTCCTAAAAGGATAGGTGCAACTAAATTTGCTTTGACTGCAAATGGTTCTAGCTGTTGAATGTAACAGTCAGTTAAACCGGCTTCATAAATATTACTATTA
>JBCCDM010000089.1:0-17499 GCA_039030795.1 Cyanobacteria bacterium P01_A01_bin.84 | reverse complement strand
TTGAAATATTATAAATTCTATTAACCTTTTGATTAATCTTAATCCAAATTCTTTCAAGAATTTGAAGGGCGATGATTCTAAGATATTGGTAAAAAAGTTACTAGTAATTGATGATATTCCTTCTTTTCTCTCCGAGACCCCAGAAGAAGGGCTGAAATTCTTAGAGTCATTGCCAAATAATAATGTATATATAAGTTGACTTAAAATATTGGCAAACTTATTCGCTATACTTTGAAGTTTCTCTTGGTCTATCTCATTGAGAGCTGCTTTTATTGCATTTTCTTGTTTTTCTTCTTTCCTACTATCATCATCGCGACTCATATTATTCTCAGAAGTATTATTCTCAGAAGTAATAGCAGCAACTGAGTGCAAACTTGACTCAGATGATGGAATTTCAGGTAAATTAAAGTTTTTAATATAAATCTCTTTATGATTTAAATTATCATTTATTCCTGACTGATAACCATGATAATGGCTATATTCTTGAATTTTTCTCAAAGACTCAATTGCATTTTTACGTCCGGTATTGTAATCAAACTGTCTAAACCTTTCATCAAAAAAGCCGATAAAAGCACTTAGCTCTTCACCAATCAACTCTTCTCGTGTAGCAGTAATCGCATATATTTTCATGATATCGCGATCGCCTAATTTTGCAGCCTTTTCTAAGACTCGGACAATTTTCATCCAAGTATGAGCTAATTTGGAATTATTAAAGCTGTTATATTCAGCTTGAAATTGCTCTTGAAGTCGATTTAAATCAATATTTTGTGGTGGGTCATCAGGTTCATGTAATACTTTTAAAAGCTCTGTAAAAACCTCATCGATTTTTTCTTGTAAATACTGATTTTCTTCTCGTTCTAAAACTTCCTTGAGAATAATCGCTTGTCGGTCAAATTTTCGGATTGATTGATTAATTTTTTCAGTTCTAATCCAGTCTTGAAATCTAGCTTGATTGAAAATAGCTCTCGCGAGTGCCAAACCTGTTGTAATATAATTTGCCGAAGATGCATCAAACTTATTATCATCTACAGCTTCTTGTAAACCTGGAGCAACATAGAGATAAAAGCGATTTTCGTAATCTGTTGGTCTTATATCTATTTGATTGACTAAGGACTTAGCTATCCCTAAGGGTTCATTTTCAAAAACACTACCATCAGTGTAAGTAAACTGTGGATTTTCAGGAAGATTTATCGCATCCTTGTATATATCATCATCGCGATCGCGTTCAATATCTACAACACTAAAAGCGAAGGGAAATGCACCAGAAGAACGTCCGACCTTTTCTATTTTCTCCCAAATGGATTTTTGATCTGAGTCAGAATCTGGTTTAATTTTAATAGTGAAACAGTCTTTATGTTGAGTATATTTTAAAGAACTATTTGTAGATAAATCATCTTGATTATCATCAATTTGCCTATATTCCGTAGACTTTTGCTCAAAATCAAATCCATTTAAATTTGACATCGCTATTCCTAAATGGATACCATCTGGGGAAGCCCCAGGGTGGATTTTTTGAGGTGTGGGTAAAGTCGAATCATATCGTCCCAGAAGATATTTATATCCTATCTCCTTAACTTTTTGAGAAGATAAAAGAAATTTGATTGGATTATCTGTTTCTTTAATCTGCAAAAACTCTTCAATATCTACGTCTTTTACCCAAGCATTATGTAAATCATTATTATAGGGGTCTCTACGCAAAGCATCCCCGTCAAATAGTAACTTCTGAGCTAAGATACAAGCGCTCATTGCTCCAGCTGAAGCTCCGGTGATTACATCAATCTCTATTTTTTCCTCGTCAGTAGTATCGGGGTGCTGATTATGTTGAGCGATCGCTTCTATTATTTCATATAGTACTCCTGCTTCATAGCTGCCCAAAGATACGGCACCACTAATAACGATTGCAAGTTTCTGAGTCATGTCAAATGTTTTTCAGATACTAATTTATTAAGATTAACTGTATCGGAATTTGTACAAAATATGGGAAAGTGAAAACCCGTAGTTAACGAAACTTGCGATCGCATGGTGGTTCGTTCTGAGTAATGAGTACGCTATTTATTATCTCCTTCTCCCTATCTCGGAGTCTCCCAGTTTTGTTGTTTAATGCAGCTTCGTTGAAAATGTTCCCTAGGGTATATAGAAATTTTGAATTGTTTTTGTATCAATTTTTTTTCTTCAATTGTGAATTTTGATAACTCCGCTTTGTTAAATTTTTAACTTAAAATTACGCAACCTCAAAGCATTTGTAACAACAGATACAGAACTAAATGCCATTGCACCTCCAGCAATAATTGGGTTAAGAAGTAAACCCCAGATAGGAAATAAAATTCCCGCAGCTATGGGAATTCCTAATAGGTTATAGATAAAGGCGAAGAAGAGATTTTGACGAATATTTTTTATAGTTGCCTGAGAAAGTTTAATTGCTGTAAGAATGCCTTGTAAATCACCAGAAATTAAAGTAATATCGCTGGCTGAAATAGCGATATCGGTTCCCGTTCCAATTGCTATTCCCACATCAGCTTGGGCTAAGGCTGGGGCATCATTTATTCCATCTCCGACCATGGCGACAATTTTACCTTCTTTTTGTAAGGCTTTGATAGTGTCAGCTTTTTGGTCTGGTCGAACTTGAGCAAATACCCGTTCGATACCAACTTCCTTACCAATAGATAAAGCCGTAGAAGGATTATCTCCGGTGAGCATTACCACTTCTAAGCCTAATTTGCGCATCAGTCTAACAGATTCTTTAGATGTAGACTTCAAGGTATCGGAGATTCCCATTAAACCTTCAATTTTTCCATCTACAGCGATCGCGATTACGGTTTTTCCTGCGGTTTCCCAAGCTTGTTTTTGCTCTTGCAATAATTCAATGTCAATACCTCTTTCATTTAACCAGATGAATGTGCCAATTTGTACAAGTTTATTTGACACATATCCTTGTATACCACTGCCTGGGATAGCTTCAAATTCTTGTATATCTTCAAATTCAATTTCTTGAGACTGGGCATATCTAACTATTGCTTCTCCTAAAGGATGTTCGGAATGATTCTCTAAAGATGCTGCCAATCTTATCAGCTGCAATTCATTTTGATTTTCTGTTCCCCGTGTAGTAATAAAGTTAGTAACAGTAGGTTTACCCTCAGTTAGGGTTCCTGTTTTATCTAAAACAATAGTTTCAACTTTGTGAGCAAGTTCTAAACTTTCAGCCCCCTTAATCAGAATACCGTTTTCTGCCGCTAATCCCGTTCCCACCATTACCGAGGTTGGAGTAGCTAAACCCAAAGCACAGGGACAAGCGATAATTAAAACCCCAACGGTAGTAATTAAAGCTAAATTGAAATTCCTGGTTGTAATCAACCAAATAAGAAAAGTAATCCCAGCGATCGCTATTACTCCAGGGACAAACCATCCGGTGACTCGATCCGCTAATCTTTGAATAGGTGCTTTACTACTCTGGGCTCGTCTAACTAATTGCACAATCTGGGCTAAAACAGTATTCTTTCCGACTCGCGTTGCCCTAAACTTAAAACTACCAGTTTTATTAATTGTTGCCCCAATCACTTCATTTGGAGGAGACTTACGCACGGGGATGCTTTCCCCAGTCACCATCGATTCATCTATGGTTGAAACACCTTCGATAATTTGTCCATCTACAGGGATTTTCTCCCCAGGACGCACCATAATTATCTCATCAAGTTGAACTTCTTGAATAGAAATACTCTCAACCCTTCCATTACGAATCACCCGTGCATTTTTAGCTTGTAAACCAATTAATTTCCGAATAGCTTCCGAAGTTTTTCCTTTGGCACGATTTTCAAAGAACTTTCCTAGTAAAATTAAAGTAATTACCACTGCGGCAGTCTCATAATATACCTCTGGCATTAAACCTTGTTGAATAAATAAACCAGGAAATATAGTTACAAATAAAGAATAGAAACACGCCGCACTAGTACCTAAAGTAATCAAAGTATCCATTGTTGTACTTTCAGCCTTCCAAGCCTTCCAAGCACCAATGTAAAATCCATAACCGCACCAAAACTGTACGGGAGTTGTTAAAATTAACTGCAACCATGAGTTGTGCAACCATGAGGGAATGAAAGGTAAATCTAAACCACTCATCATTGGTAGGGAACCCACTATTAAGATTGTGCTAATTACAATACCGATGATTAGCTTCCAATAATGAATTTGCTCATTCGTTTTACGGGTAACTTTATTTTCCTCATCACCAGTAATAATTTCGTCTTCTGATAATAGAAAAGCATTATAACCAAATGTTTTGACAGCATCTATAATTAACTTGATATTAGTCTTTTGGGAATTATACTTAACATTAGCTTCTTCTACACCGAAGTTGACATGGCATTCCATTACTCCCGGAACAGAACTAATAATTTTTTCTATGCTTCTAGCACAGTTCGCACAACTCATACCTTGTAATTTGAGAGTTAGTGTATCCATAGTTATAAAAAGAAGACGGGGGAGACAAAAACAATTCCTACATACCCTAAGGGAACGTTTTCAACGAACCTGTATTAAATAATAAGATGGGGAAACTTGGGAGAGTGGGGAGAAAAAAGTAATAAATAGCGTACTCATTACCCATTACCAATTACCTATCACATAAATCAACCGGATAACCTGCTTTATCTAATACCTCTCTAATTTTTTCCTCCGATACTTCAGTTTGGATTGTTAGCATCTTGGTGACGATATCAGCTTCCACACTAGCGATCGCATCAACTGATTTAATTGCTTTGGTAACAGTATTCACACAAGCAGAACAAGCAATACCAGGGACTTTCAGTTGTAAAGTCATAATCTTAATTCGATATAGTTATGTGTCTATATGTTAAAACCTTTAGTCAGGAGGAGAGTCAACCCCCTTTCCTTAGATATCTTTAGGACTTACGCACTCGTAAGGAGAAATAAGGCTTTGTGTTAACTAACCCTACGGTTGCTCCGGACGTAAATATGTAGTCCGTGGGTAAGTCCCGATCTTTTTCCAGGTCGCATATACTTAATTTCTGGAGATGTCTATTGATAATTCAAGATGCAAAATTTAAAATACTTCCTTTTCCCATCTCCTTTCTATAACTGTAAATCTGTAATAAATATTTATCCGATGTGTCGAGATATTCTTTAAATAATTGCCTCAACTAGGTATAAGTAAGCGTATATTCCCAGGATGGATCTGGGAATATACGCTTACATTACCGAATTAAGTTTGATGTTTCCTGAAATTACATCCCCTGCTGCAATATCAGCATTATCAAAATTTGAACAATCAAAAACTCCCAAAGTCTGGAAGCAAATAGATAAAAAAGCTTTAGTCTCACAAATTAGAATGCGTTTGGAAAACCCTTTTCAAATTCATCAAGGGAAAGAAACATTTTCTGGAACTGCTGCTATTGTATTTGAATTGGCACGTCAACAGCCGGTACGCTATGTAGAAATTTGTCGCGAATTGTATGAGACTGGTGCCATTAAGGGGGATACTATGGTTTTTAGAGCCTCCGAAAAACTACGCCAAAGTCATCCTAGATTAAGAATGAATCCTGTAGAATGGATGATTTTATCAACCATGCGAGAATCGGAAAGTCGTTTCTTTTCTTCAGAACTGGATGCACCAGAAGTCATACGTAATGTTCCGGGATTAACAAAATCTTGGGAAATGAAGGGTTGGGTGAAAGAACTCTTAGGTTATAAGCAAATTAAATATCATAATACTTTACTTTACGGCGAATTAGATGCACTGCAAGATGCTGCACGCGCGATCGCAGATGGTGGTGTCGCATTTGGTTTAATTACATCCCAGGGTTTATTTGGTACGGAACAGCCATTTTTACCTACTCCTAACCATTGGGTTTCGATTATAGAAAATGTGTCTACTGAAGGTGGAGAATGGTTAGAGGAAGATAGTATTTACATCACCTTGGATGTTTACTCTTGGGGTAAAAAACTACAAATCAAGCAAGATGAAAGTATGTTTGAAGATTATTTTTGGGGTTTAGTAATTGGATTGAGGTAATTTATAGGGAGAAGGCAGAAGCTGTTACAAAAGCTATTAGCTAAAAGCCTAAAAGCTCAAAGAACAAGGGGGGAGCATTGGACATCCTGCTGAAAATATCTAGATTTATTGATAATTGTAGCGATCGCCTTGGTAAAATAACCAACGCTCTAGTACTAGTGATGGTATTTATTGGGGTGTGGAATGTTTTATTGGGATATATAGGAAAAACCATCGGACGTAACATTGGTTCTAACGTTTATATAGAAGCCCAATGGTATATTTTCGACATATTTTTTTTTCTGGGTGCAGCTTACGTCCTCAAACATAACGGACACGTCCGGGTTGATATTTTTTATAGTAAGCGATCCCCCAAGGGGAAAGCTTTGATAAATTTATTAGGAAGCATACTTTTTCTGATTCCCTTTTGTATATTAATAATTGATTATTCTTGGGACTACGTTGCAAATTCTTGGATTCAACAAGAAATATCCCCTAGTCCTGATGGTTTACCCAGATATCCCATTAAAAGTTTTATTATTATTGGTTTTACAATTTTAAGTATTCAAGGAATTTCGGAAGCGATTAAGAATTTAGCGATTCTTACAGGTAGACTAGAGGCAAATCAGCAGCTAAACCAACAGCTAACCCAGGAGGAAGATAATGGAGTATGAATGGCTGGGTTTAGTAATGTTCGCAGTGGCTCTAGGAATGTTACTTCTTGGCTATCCTGTGGCTTTTACCTTGGGTGGTGTTGCACTTCTATTTGGAGAATTGGGATATGAGTTGGGTATTATTTATGACCCAGATTTCTGGAGCGCCATGCCCAATCGAATATATGGCAGCATCATGGAAAATTATACCCTACTTGCCATACCCTATTTTATTTTCATGGGTGCAATGTTGGAAAAAACCGGCATTGCCGAAAAACTCCTAGAAACCATGGGAATTTTATTCGGACGTTTGCGTGGTGGTTTAGCATTAGCTGTAGTCATAGTTGGTGCCCTACTAGCAGCGACCACAGGGGTTGTTGCAGCAACGGTAGTAGCAATGGGTTTGATATCCTTACCAATAATGCTCCGCTACGGTTACGACAAACGTTTAGCAGTAGGTGTAATTGCTGCTTCTGGTACCCTTGGACAAATTATTCCCCCCAGTGTAGTTTTAGTCGTACTAGGAGACCAATTAGGAATAGATGTAGGTAAATTATTCATCGGTTCCATCATTCCAGGTTTATTAATGGCTGGTGCATTTGCACTGCACGTATTAATCACAGCTTTCCTTAAACCCGAAATAGCTCCCCCTCTCCCCCCAGAAGTCCGAAATATTGGTGCTAAAGCTCTTTTAATTAGAGTTTTTCAAGTGATGATACCGCCAATCGTGTTAATTTTTGCAGTATTAGGCAGTATCTTTTTTGGTATTGCATCCCCAACAGAAGCAGGTGCAGTTGGTTGTTTGGGTGCAATTGTTTTAGCAGCCTTTAGTGGTCAACTCAGGAAAAATACTTTATTTCAAGTATGTGATGGAACTCTTCGTATTACCACCATGGTAATGTTTATTCTATTGGGTTCCAACGCCTTTAGCTTAGTATTTCGCAAACTTAACGGCGATGAGTTGATGTCGAGTATCTTAGGTAACTTACCTGGGGGTCAGGTGGGCTTTCTCATCGTCAGTATGACAGTAGTATTGCTATTAGGATTCTTTATAGACTTCTTTGAAATCGCCTTTATAGTTATACCCTTATTTGCACCAGTCGCCCAAGAATTAGGTATAGACTTAATTTGGTACGGAGTAATTTTAGGAGCAAATCTACAAACCTCCTTTCTCACCCCTCCCTTTGGCTTTGCCTTATTTTACCTGCGGGGAGTTGCACCGGAGGAAGTCACCACCACAGATATTTATCGTGGGGTAATACCATTTATTATTTTACAAATCCTAGTTTTAGTATTAATTATCACCTTCCCCCAGATAGTTAATTTCTTACCCTCCTTAGTGAAATCCTCTGGGGTGTAAATAATTGATTTTGTAGAGTGCTGTGACGGTTACGATAAATCTTCAAACTTAACGATATGAATTCGTCTTACCGTCACGCACCAACGGATAACTTGTCATCACAACATACAAGAGTCGTGAAAATTCCACATAAATATTAAATTCCCCCTAAGAGTAAATATATTCTTCACGAAATCATGGATACTTTTCCTGTATTAATAATAAATATAAAAGGGTTAATAAAAGACTAATCCTGTATAAAACCACTTGTTTCATAGGGGAAAATGCAACTCTGGACACCAAACCAGCAACTACAAAACGGTAAATTCACCATTCAGAAAGTCTTAGGTGGAGGTGGTTATGGTGTCACCTACAGCGTATTAGATGCAAGTAGAAATCAAACTGTTGCGATAAAAACCCTGAACCCGATTCATCAAAGTCAAGCAGATTTTGAACAACAGCAGGTAAAGTTTGTTCAGGAAGCTTTTCGTTTAGTACAGTGCAATCACCCCCACATCGTCAAAGTTCATGAGGTGGTTAATGAAAATGGACTTTGGGGAATGGTAATGGAATATATCCGGGGTCAGGATTTAGCTGAATATGTCAACGAAAATGGTAAGTTACCGGAAGAGAAAGCACTTAGATATATTAAGCAGATTGGAATAGCTTTAGAATACATCCATCAGCAAGGAATGCTGCATCGGGATGTGAAACCGAATAATATTGTGTTGCGGAAAAATCAGCAGGAAGCGGTATTAATTGACTTTGGGTTAGCGCGGGAATTTAACTTGAATCAAACCGGAAGTATGACCAATTCTAAAACGGAAGGTTATGCACCGATTGAACAGTATGAAAGACGTGGTAAATTTGGTGCTTATACAGATGTTTATGCTTTGGCTGCAACATTGTATGCTTTATTAACTGGGGATACTCCTTTACCTGCGAACTTTCGTCGAACTGGTATTCCTTTACCAGCACCAAAACAACGAAATCCGAGGATTAGTGACAGGGTGAATGATGGGATTATTAAGGGGATGGGTTTAGAACCCCATGAAAGAACTCCAACAGTAAAAGAATGGTTGGAATTAATTACTCCCACTGTTCAGAAACCAAAGGAAGAGAATAAACCACCCCAGAAAAGTCCAGAAGTTGTTTCGACACCTCAAACACCTCCAAAAGTAGAAAATAAACTACCTCAGAAGAATCCAGTCCAGAAAAGTCAGGAAGTTGTTTCAAAACCTCAAACACCTCCAAAAGTAGAAAATAAACCACCTCAGAAAATTCAGTTTCAGAAATTTAAATTTGAATACGCGAAAATAGAAAAGAAACTGCAAATTATTAAATATCCTGGGGAAGCTGAGTACTTTACTGAAGACTTAGGAAATGGTATCAGCTTGGATATGGTTTATATCCCTGGTGGTAGCTTCATAATGGGTACGGAAGATGCAGAAATAGAAAGACTGATGAAAAAATTTGATTACTATAGGTTAAGAAGCGAAAGACCGCAACATCAAGTAAATGTTCCAGCTTTCTGTATGGGAAAATACCCAATTACCCAAGTACAGTGGAAACGTGTTGCAGCATTACCAAAAATTAACCGTGACCTCAAACCCGAACCATCAAGGTTCAAAGGTGATAATCGACCTGTAGAAAAATTATCTTGGTATGATGCAGTGGAATTTTGTGCCAGATTATCAAAAGCTACAGGAAGGGAATATAGACTACCCAGCGAAGCGGAATGGGAATATGCTTGTCGTGCAGGTACAACTACACCCTTTCATTTTGGAGAGATAATTACTAGTGAATTAGCAAATTATCGTGCGACCAATACTTTTGCTAATGAACCCAAAGGAAAGTGTAGAGAACAAACTACAGATGTGGGAATATTTCCCCCAAATGCTTTTGGTTTATATGACATGCATGGGAATGTGAGTGAATGGTGTCTTGATGATTGGCATGATAGCTATCAAGGAGCAACCATAGATGGTAGTGCTTGGTTTAAAAACGAGAATAATAATCTTTATCAAAAACGAGTTAATGCAGTGCTGCGGAGCGGTTCCTGGCACACCATTCCTGCAGTCTGCCGCTCTGCGTCCCGCAGCAACTGTGATAGGCGCGACAATATCAACCTCAATATTGGTTTTCGTCTTGTCTGCGTGTCCGGGAGGACTTAATAGCCCTTTTTTCTTTTCCCCTCTTCCCCTTTACACTTTGCTCCCGCCGTTAGGCAGTCAATTTTTTTGGTATTTTTAAGGTAGGGTGCCGTGACGGTCACGGTAAATATTCAACGTTGACGAAAGAATTAGTATTACCGTCACGCACCAATTCGGTTTATCTTTTGCATTCACGAAGCGTTCTCGAATGCAATGGCAAATTACGTCTTTACATATTAGACATCTCCAGAAAAGAACGTAGAGACGTTCCATGGAACGTCTCTACAAGGGTTCTATGACACACATAATTGTTGGAGATGTCTATTTGAGATGCTTCCTAATGTGCTGATGGTGCGTGACGGTATAATGATTTTCTGCGTTTCTTAGTCAAGTTCATCAAGACCGTCACGGCACCCTACAAGCTGTAATATTCTACTTTCTGAAGTCCAATCCCAAATTCAATCCAAAATCAAAATTTCGTATATATCGTATATCAAATAAAAATAACAGAATAATGTCCTTAGCTTTTGACAGAAACCTATACGGAAAACTGTTAGCCGAATATCAACCACAAGTTATTACATCAGAAGCAGAGTATGAGCATATGTTAGCTGATGCTGAAAGATTAATAGGTAATAAAAATCGTTCCCAAGAAGAAAACGCTTTGCTAAAAGTTTTGGTGAGACTGATAGAAGAATATGAAAATCAAAATTATCCAATGGGTAAATCTTTACCTCATATAATTCTTCAGCATTTAATGGAAGCACAAGGAATTCAGCAATCAGAATTAGCAAATATTTTTGAGTCAGAAGAAGTTGTGTCAGAAGTTATCGACGGTAAATACAAAATCAATCAAACCCAAGCAGAAGCTTTAGGAAATTTATTCCATGTTTCCCCAGAGTTATTTATTTAGAATTGTTTATTTAGATATAGGACTTACGCAACGAAGATTTGTCATTGCGACCGGAACATAGTGTAGGGAAGCATAAGTCCTATCGGACACGCTAACGCGAACGCAGAGTTTTTGCGATTACGTCGCTATCGTTCGTCCTAACGGACATGCTACGCAAACGTAATGACGGAGTTACGTTGCTTTTGCGTAAGTCCTGAGATATTGTTTATTTTTAGAATTGTTTATTTAATGTGTCTCGTAGGGTGCTGTGACGGTCACGGTAAACATTCAAAGTTGACGGAATAATTAGTATTACCGTCACGCACCAAGATTTATCGCTAAAATCAAAGTGGAAACAATCTTGAGTCAAAATTGATAAGATTAACGACCTCTGAATTACCTATTAATTAACTCTATATTATGAAGTCTCTCAAAGACTATACTATTGTTATACGTCCTGACGACAATAAAACTTTTGTCGCTTATGTTCCAGCCATTCCCGGTTGTCATGCTTGGGGAGAAACCTTGGATAAAGCTCGTGCTGAACTTGTCAATGTTTTCGATATGATAAAAGAAGAGTATACCCAGGAAGGGCGTTGTTTACCTGAAGATGTTGAACTGGTAATTGCTAATGCCAGCTAGAGTAAGAGATTTAGAAAAAGTCGCTCAAAAACTTGGGTTTGAGAAAGCTCGACAAAAGGGTAGTCACGCTCGTTGAAAACATCCTGACGGAAGAGCAACGACCATACCTATTCATAGTAAATCTGAAATTGGTAGTTGGTTATTTTACGAGATTTTGAAACAGTTAGGTATTACCGAAGAAGAATTTGAACAACTGCGATAGTTATAATGTGCTGATGGTGCGTGACGGTAAAATGATTTCCTACATTTCTTAGTCGAATTCATCAAGACCATCACGGCACCCTACGAGCTATAATATTCTACTTTCTAAAATCACATCCGATGACATTATCTATTAATTGTTCTCGTTAAGATTAATCACAATCACTATATAATCTCCAAAATTTACCGAAAATCATTAATACAGGACTTACGCAACAAAGATTTGTCATTGCGACCGGAACAGAGTGCAGGGAAGCAATCTCAAAAACGATGCGATTACGTCGCTATCGTTTATCCTACGGATACGCTACGCGAACGTAATGACGGAATTACGTTACTTTTGCGTAAGTCCTAAACTGTTCTTGTTAAGATTAATCACAATCACCACAGAATCCCTAAAATTTACCGAAAATCATTAATAAATTCTGTAGCTATAAATTAAAAATTTAGGTGTAACTGAATCAGTAGATTAATTGCCATTTTGAGAGGGTGTCCGCTAGAACTCAGAAATCCTCACAGATGCTTCGTTCCGCGTTGCTCCACTCAGCATGACATGGCGACAATCATCCCATATTTATGCCATGCCAAAATCCATAATCATCTATCATCAAAATATTTTATGTCTGCGAAAGTAACTCTCACCATCACTGAAGGAAAATTACCGGGAAGACAATATATTTTCGATTCTCGCACTAGCTGTATTATTGGTAGAGCAAAGGATTGTAATATTCCGTTACCTAACGATGAAGACCATTCTACAATTTCTCGCTACCACTGTTTATTAGATATCAATCCCCCTGATATTCGTATCCGGGATTTCGGGAGCAGGAATGGAACTTTTGTGAATGGTGAAAAAATCGGACAACGGAAAAGTCATCAAACACCAAAGGAAGCTGCAGAAGAGATTTTTCCAGAGTTTGATTTAAAAGATAATGATGAGATAAAGCTTGGTAGTACAGTGTTTGCTGTTTGTGCTGAACATGATCCCCAAGAAATTAGTATTCCTGAAGTTAATATTCCTGAAAGTAATAGTACTAAGATTAGCATTCCTGAAATCAATATCTCTAACTTCCAACCTCCTACTATAAACGTTTCTCAGGATAATCCTACAGAAGCACCGAATTTACTGGAATATATCAAAAGACTTCTGGGTTTAGCAAAAGCTGGAAAGAGGGAGTTATTAGCGATTAAGGGTTATGAGATTATTCAAGTTTTAGGACAGGGTGGATGTGGTGAGGTTTATTTAGCACGACATGAAGAATCTAAACAAGTTATAGCTTTGAAGGTGATGTTACCTAAAGTTGCAGGTAATGAACGTACTGTAAAATATTTTTTACGGGAAACTGAAAACATCAAGGTTTTACGACATCCAAATGTAGTTAGTTTTATTGATTACGGTTACTCAGATGGAATTTTCTTTTTTACGATGGAATACTGTCAGGGTGGTAGTGTTGAGGATTTAATTAGACATCAGGGAGGAAAGTTACCTGTTGATTTGGCTTTAGCAATTATTTTACAGGTATTGGATGGTTTGGAATATTCCCATAATGCTGAAATTCCTTATGTAAAGTTGAAAGGAAATAATTTTGGGAAAGGACAAGGGTTAGTACATCGGGATTTGAAACCTGGAAATATTTTCCTAGCCCATGAAGATGATAAGATTACAGCAAAGATTGGTGATTATGGTTTGTCGAAAGCTTTTGATTTAGCTGGTTTAAGTGGTCAAAGTATGACAGAGACTAGGGCTGGTACTCCTGTTTTTATACCTCGTCAGCAGGTTCTTGATTTCAAATACGCTAAACCAGAAGTTGACGTTTGGGCTGCTGCTGCTTCTTTGTATTATATGTTGACGGGATATTTTCCCCGCAATTTTTCGGGTAAAGATAAGTTTTTAGAAGTACTGCGAAATAAACCTGTACCTATTCGTCAACGAAATGCAAATATTCCCGAAAATTTAGCAGAAGTTATCGATTTAGCGCTAGTTGAGGAACCAGAAATTCATTTTAAGAGCGCGATCGCATTCAAGAAGGCACTCTTAGATGTATTGTGAATAATGCTGGTTTAGCTATCGTTTACCCAATCATCAATCCAAAAATTTCTCTACACATCGAGTAAACATCTCTACACCCATTGCTAAAACAGTTTCATCAAAGTCGAACCGGGGATGATGATGGGGATAAGCTAAGTCTTTACTGTGATTAGCTGAACCAAGGAAGAAGTAGCATCCAGGAACTGCTTGTAAGAAATAAGACATATCTTCTCCGCCCATTGTCTGACATTCGGGTACTACACCAATAGGTGTTTCTACTACCTCTACTGCCACAGAACGGACTAACTCTGCTATTGTGGAATCATTTATAGTCGGTGGATAGAGTGACCAGTGGTCTAAGTCAAAACTAGCTCCGTAAGTTTGACATATACCAGCAATTACTTCTCTAACTCTCTTCTTAAAAAAATCATTTAACTTAGGATTAAAATATCTGACAGTACCGCTCATTCTGGCACTATCAGCAATCACATTTCCCTTCGTACCAGCGTGCAGTTCTCCCACCGTTACCACTGCTGAATCAATCGGGTTGACATTACGAGAAACTATCGTTTGTAAAGCATTCACGACTTGAGCTGCAACCACTACAGAATCAACCGTCTGATTCGGCATTGCTCCATGTCCACCCTTACCGAAAATTGTACATTTAAATGACTCTACCGCCGCCATCAAAGCACCTGGTTTCACACCAATAGTACCCAAAGGTAGATTGTTCCACAGGTGTAAACCAATAATTGCATCTACATCCGGATTTTTCAGCACCCCAGCTTCAATCATCGGTTTTGCACCACCGGGTCCCTCCTCTGCTGGTTGAAAAATAAACTTGACGGTACCGGAGAAATCGTCACGATGCTGCTGCAAATAATACGCAGTACCTAGAGCGATCGCGGTATGTCCGTCATGACCGCAAGCGTGCATCACACCATCGTGCTGGGAGCGATAAGGAACTTCGTTAAGTTCCTGGATGGGTAAAGCATCCATGTCAGCACGAATTGCTAATACTTTTTGATTTTTATTATGTTTTGTATCGTTATTTATATTACCTTTTATCACAGCGATAATACCAGTCTTAGCAATACCAGTTTGATATTCAATACCCCATTCTTGTAGTTTCTGAGTAATAAATTCAGCAGTAAGGTGTTCCTTAAAACCCAACTCCGGTTGTTGATGTAACCTGCGTCGCCATTCTACCAATTGCGGTTGTAATGAACGAATGGATAAACGCACGTGAGAGAGATTTAAGTTAGTAGGAGTAGGGAAAGTAGAAACCATTTTGATTACTTTGGGTAAAACTATAGTTGAATATTTCTATTGTCTCTGTTACATAGGGGAACATCCCAAATGTTTAAGAACCTATGTCCAAAGGTTAGCTAGGGCTAGACTGAAGGCAAAGTCTATATTTCACGCTTTAGAACAGTACGGTTGCGGATAAGGATAATTGTAGGTTGGGTAGAGCGACAGTGTTACCCAACAAAAAATTGATTTGTTGGGTTGAGGTAAGAAACCAGGGCAAACACTATTTCTATTTTTTAGGTTTAACTGAATTGTATTGCGCTTTAGAGAACCTGAATTTTGGTAAATTTTAAAAATTAGGAGCATCCAAATTGTGTAAAAAGCCCCGAGGCTAGAAACCTAGGGCTAAGATAATTATTACCTGCTTAAGATGTTTGTTCAAAATTGCCATACTCTCAATTCTCAAGCGAAAATTTAATGTACTTTTAATTTTTTTATGAAATTAACTTCGTTAAACAATTTATCGGAAGAAGCTGTTTCTCATAATCCTGAAATTAAGAAAAAGGTAATGCTGCGATTTGGCGATTTACCCCACCTGACTAACTTTTCTCAAGCACGTTTTGCTCCCGGACAATCCGCATCTGCCCACGCTCATCAAGATATGTGTGAGGTGTTTTTTGTGGAATCGGGCTCGGGGTTGATTCGCG
The DNA here is from genome assembly GCA_039030795.1 of Cyanobacteria bacterium P01_A01_bin.84. Lineage (GTDB taxonomy): Bacteria > Cyanobacteriota > Cyanobacteriia > Cyanobacteriales > Nostocaceae > JBCCDM01. Next base: position 1,628 of record JBCCDM010000089.1, on the reverse strand, counting down.
TTGATGACAGGGAATATTCCTTGCTTTCTGGTAGTTGTGTTGCGGTGGAAGCGGGGGAAGTTCATGAGGTGATTAACAATGGTGCTGATGAACTGGTTTTGACTTATTTTGGTTTGCGGGTAGAGAAAAGTTAAATATTAAAAAATATGAAAATAGAATTAAGCTAATAGTAATGGCACAAACATTGGGAGTGGTAATATGCTCTTAAATATTAGACGTATTGATGTTCCACCGGGACAAAGGGTGTTGTTACGTGATGTCACCTGGGAAGAATTTGAAACAATTCTTGACGATCTCGGAGAACATCGTGCATCACGTATTGCTTATGACCGAGGAGTGCTTGAAATTATGGCTCCATTACCAGAGTATGAATTTGATAAAGAAATTATTGGTGACTTAATAAAAGCGCTTCTAGAAGAGTTAAATACTGAATTTATTAGTCTTGGTTCTACAACTTTTAAAAATCAAGAAATGCTTCAAGGAATTGAACCAGACCAATGTTTTTATCTTGAGAATGAAAGTAAAGTGCGTGGGAAAAAGCGACTTGATTTAACACAAGACCCACCACCCGATTTAGTTTTAGAAATTGATTTGACTTCTCGGACTAATCCAAGTATTTACGAAAAGTTGCAAGTACCAGAACTATGGCAATTTGAAAAAGGTAAATTACAGATAAATTTGCTGCACAATGATTCTTATGTAGTGTCCGAGGGAAGCAAAAATTTTCCTAATTTACCTTTAACTGAAATCTTACCCCAATATCTTGAGCAGAGTAGAACGGTTGGTCGAAATTCTGTGATTAAAGCTTTTAGAAATTGGGTAAGAGAACGAATACAAAACTAGTAACTATTCATTATTCTCGGCTATCATTTTTCATCCCCACTTCAGATGGTAGTAAAATCAACTAACTATCAATCATCAACAATCAAAAATCATCTCTAAATCCAAATTTGATGCTACCTGTGCTAATTTTTCTAAATCTGAAGGGTTTTCTAAATAAGGTAAATATCCTAAAACGGGTATATTTGTTAGGGATTGAATTAAATCTGTAGGTGCTAAATCTTGAATTTGATTTTCCATACCTGGTTGAGTGCAGTTAAGGACAATTCCGACAATTTTTATTTTTGATTGTCTAGCCAGAGCTATATTCGCTACAGCTTGAGATATTGCACCTAATTTCACAGGTAATACCAATACTGTAGATAAACGCCATTCGCTGGCTAAATCAGCAACCGTCAATTCATCGGTTATCGGAGAACCCAATCCTCCTAAAGCTTCCACTAAAACAAAATCTCGCTCTTGAGATAACTTAGAAAAACTTTGCCAAACTATACCTAAATCCACCGTGCGATTTTCTTTTGCAGCAGCAATTGGTGGTGCAAGTGGTGCTGCAAAATACAAAGGTGTAATCTCTTCCGGAGATTGATTTAGGGAAAATAACTTTTGATAAAGTTCGCGATCGCCAACTCCAGATTGAATCGGTTTGAATACACCCAAGGTATTCAAGTCCCGATATTTCTGCCAATAAGCAGCGATCGCTGTTGTTAATACTGTTTTACCGACTTCGGTATCTGTCCCGGTTATTAGTAGTGCTTTCAAAGTTATAAGTGATTAAGTTATTTATTTAT
>JBCCDM010000088.1:0-17524 GCA_039030795.1 Cyanobacteria bacterium P01_A01_bin.84 | reverse complement strand
TTAGAGCATTTTCCGTTCAAAGCAGGTCAGTCATCATCAGAAAACGCGTTCAAGATCAGCATCCCGCTGATCTTGAGACAGCGATTTCTGATCCAATGTGAACGGAAATTGCTCCAAAGTAAATAGCAAAAGCCGAGAAATAAAAGCAACTATATCAGGACTTACGCAAAAGCTACGTAATTCCGTCGTTATGTTAACGCTTTCGCGTGTCCTATAGGACTTATGCTTTCCTACACGTAGTGACCGTCACTTCGGACAAATCTTCTTTGCGTAAGTCTTATATGTAACTAAATGTAAATTACCTAACATCCTTGTGATTGCCAGTCTACGACAACCCTTTTAGGGAACGCTAGATTCGATTTCCCTTGCAATGACATAGTTACAAAGTTACAAATTTTCTCACCCACCTACTTCATAGCTAATAGCTTTTAGAAATAAATCAAGCTATTTTAGTATTTTCATCTTCATTGATAGGTACAAAAAATATAGTCAACATCCCTGGGATTGTCACCAAAAATACTAAAGTAAAAAACAATGGATACCCTACTGCTTGTTGGATAAAACCGCTAATTGCACCTGGAATCATCATTCCAAATGCCATTAAACCTGTAGAAATAGCGTAGTGGGAAGTTTTATATTCGCCTTTACAGATGTACATTAAATAAACCATAAAAGCAGTAGTACCAATCCCGTAACCAAATTGTTCTATAGCAACTAAAGGATAAACATATTGAATAGGTGGCTTAAGTGTTGCCATTAATACATAAAATAAATCTGGTACATTTAGAGCTAAAGCCATTGGGAAAAAAGATTTTTTTAAACCGAATTTGGAAATTAATACGCCCCCTGTAATTCCTCCACAAATTAGGGCTAATAATCCATATGTTCCATAAATTACACCAATATCTTCAGTTGCTAAACCTAATCCACCGACTTCTACTTTATCTAATAAAAATACTGATGCTAGCTTTAAAAGCATCGCTTCGCCAAATCTATAAAGCAAAATAAATGCGAGTATAATTGCTATTTTGTTTTGTTGAAAATATGAGCGAAATACATCAATCCAAGGAATAACTACAACAGTTTTAGTTGCTGAACTACTTTCAATATTTGCTTCTGGATTAGGTAAAATAAAAGCGTGAAAAAAGAAAAGTATAGCAAATAAAACTGCTGATACACCGATAGAAATTGTCCAACTCAGAGGGATATTTTCAGTACTTTTCTCTAAGTTACCTGCTAATATTACTAAAAATCCCGAACTGAAAAGCATTGCCAGTCGATAAAAGAATGTTCTAATACCTACAAAGAAGGCTTGTTGTCCTGGATTCAGTGTCAGCATATAATAGCCATCTGTGGCAGTATCATAGGTTGCTGAGATGAATCCTCCGACTGTAAATGCTGCTAAAGAGATAAAGAAATAATTAGGTAGCTGTAAAGAGAATGCTGCCACACTTAGACAAGCACACATTGCCAAAGTACTAGTAAGCAACCACTTTCTCTTTGTTGAATAAGTGTCAATAAATGGTCCCCAAAACATTTTCAGAACCCAGGGGAGATAAAGAAAACTCGTCCATAATGTAATCTGCTCATTACTTACTCCTAGCCTTTTATATAAAATTGTCGAAACTACATTAATAATCATGTAGGGGACACCCTCAGCAAAATAAAGGCTGGGGACGTAATACCAAGGAGAAAGTGAAGAAGTTTTGGACTTGGTTTGAGTTTCCATAGATTATGATAGAACCGCTAAATTTTAGTAGGTGCAGAGAAAGGAATTTGTATGATTCTCACAGTGTAATCGTCACAGACGTAGATATGTTGGGAGTTGTTGCAATTTTTTTCAACCCATTAAGGTTTAATTGGTTATTTTTGTCAGAATTTATTTATTTAGTCAATACTAAGCTTGTACATCTAATGAAAAAATAAATTTACAATTTGATTTATTAAGAATAGATGGTTAAAAATGTTATTAGCGCACATCTTTCATCAAGAAAATTATATGTATCAATTAGTACTATTTAGTTAAGCTTCAAAATTAGAAATAACCTAGGTTGGGCAATCACTACATCGTGGGGATGAATTCTTTGGATCCCCTACACGACAAGCTCCACATTATAGTAGCTGAGATTTGAGATACGTAGACGCAGAGTGGCTTATCGGAAAGTAACCCAACATTATCAACCACGAAATTTGGGTTTTGCGATCGCCTACGGCAGGTCTTTGACCATCGCTTACAGCAGCCACCCATATGTCATTGCTCAACCCAACCTAAAATACTCTTAACCGCAACCGTATTGAATTATAAACAAATTACTCTACAAAAGAACTAAATAAATTGGATTTCAAGTATTATTTATTGCTTAATATATTATTTTTAAGTGTTTATACATATACATTTAAGATTTAAATTAGGGCTTACGCACTTGTTAAGACAATAATGTTGTGCTTAAAGCTGGAAACATAGATAGCTGCGTTTAAGAGGTTATCCTGCTCAATAGAGCTTCATGAGAACACTGAATTATAATGACGCGTTACGGGAACAATGAATCCAAGAAATACTTAAATCCCGGTAATCAAATCCCGGTAATCAAATCTCAGTAAAGAAAAAATTCCTTGACCTATCCCTCGTTTCATCGTAATTACAATTCAGATAATGATTTTGCAAAAATATGAATTTATAAACAAATTGATAAACAAATTTTTAATATTTATTGTAATTGGTATTGTACTTTTTACTGTTTTATCAATTTTTGTTAAAAAATATACCTGTCCTCCTTGGGAGCTTGCTTGGTCTCAGGGAGGAAAATACTATATTTCTCCGGAAAAAGTGGTTGTAGAACCGTGGAAAGGAGATCATAATATTTATGGAATTTTTCAGATTCCTAATGGTTATATTCAAAAGCGCGTTTTTACAGTCACAATACCTAATTCCGGTACTTACTGCGGTTTTTTTACTGAAATAAAAGATGATGAAGATATTCAACCGTTACTAGAACACTACCTGGTTAAGGGATTCTTCCGTACAAGAATTGGTTTGTCAATCATTATTCATGGTCAAGTTCACGAGTTAGCAAAAACAGCTAATTGGAAAGTAGGTTATTTGAAGCAAAAAAAGCAGAAAAATGATTAATTCTTTGTATGCTGTGGTAAGTCCTAGTGTATAGGCTTAATTTTAAACTTGATTTTAGGAACTACTTTAGAAAGCTCTCCAGCTTTTTTTAGCAAAGCTTTTGCAGAGCTTGTCTCCCCTTAAAAGCAAAAGCTCCAAGCTTATTCAAGAGTGTGGCACAATTTACTAAATTAATTATTAAATTAATTACAGTCCTTCCATATATAATTTTTTGTTTCCCAGCATGACCGCAACAAATACTAATCTCCCTAGCGTTTACGATCCCTTTGCTACTGAGTCTAAGTGGCAGAATTTTTGGGAAGAAAATCAAATTTATAAAGCTGACCCTGATAAAGGTGGTGAGTCTTTTTGTGTTGTGATTCCACCACCGAATGTTACTGGTAGTCTGCATATGGGTCATGCTTTTGATAATAGCTTGATTGATACTACGGTGCGCTATCAACGAATGCGGGGTAAAAATACCTTGTATCTTCCCGGTACTGACCACGCGAGTATTGCTGTGCAAGTAATTCTAGAAAAGCAACTCAAGACTGAAGGTAAAACTCGCTACGATATTGGACGGGATAATTTTTTAGAAAGAGCTTGGAAATGGAAGGCACATTCTGAGGGAACTATTCTAAATCAGTTGCGGCGTTTGGGCGTTTCGGTGGATTGGACGCGGGAACGTTTTACTATGGATGAGGGTCTGTCAAAGGCGGTGATGGAAGCCTTTGTACGGATGTATGAGGATGGTTTAATTTATCGGGGTAATTACTTGGTAAATTGGTGTCCAGAGTCACAATCTGCGGTTTCTGATTTGGAGGTAGACCAAAGGGAAGTTGATGGTCATCTCTGGCATTTCCGTTACTCCCTGAGTGATGGTTCTGGCTATATGGAGGTAGCGACAACACGTCCGGAAACTATGTTGGGAGATACAGGGGTTGCTGTTAATCCCAATGATGAGCGTTATAAGGATTTTATTGGTAAGACTTTGACTTTACCAATTATGAATCGGGAAATTCCCATTGTTGCTGATGAGTTGGTAGACCCCAGTTTTGGTACCGGTTGCGTGAAAGTGACTCCAGCCCACGATCCTAATGACTTTGAGATGGGTAAGCGTCATAATCTGCCGTTCATTAATATTATGAATAAAAACGGCAGTCTCAATGAGAATGCTGGAGAATTTCAAGGACAAGACCGTTTTGAAGCTCGGAAAAATGTGGTAGCGCGATTAGAAGCAGACGGAATTTTAGTTAAGGTTGAAGATTATAAACATACCGTCCCCTACAGCGAACGGGGAAAGGTTCCTGTGGAACCTTTGTTATCAACCCAGTGGTTTGTAAAAATTCGTCCTTTAGCTGATAAAGCTTTACATTATTTGGATGAGAAAAATTCACCCAATTTTGTACCCGAACGTTGGAGAAAGGTTTACCGAGACTGGTTAGTAAAATTAAAGGATTGGTGTATTTCTCGTCAGTTATGGTGGGGACATCAAATTCCAGCTTGGTATGCGATTAGCGAAACCGGAGGTGAAGTTACTGATCGGACACCATTTATCGTCGCGAAAAATGCCGCCGAAGCCAAAGAAAAAGCGATCGCGCAATTTGGCGAAAAAGTTGAGTTAGAAAGAGATGGGGATGTATTAGATACTTGGTTCTCTTCCGGTTTATGGCCCTTCTCAACTATGGGATGGCCCGATAATACTAAGGATTTACAGACCTATTACCCAACTAGTACTTTAGTTACGGGCTTTGATATCATCTTTTTTTGGGTCGCGAGAATGACTATGATGGCTAGTTATTTTACTGACCAAATGCCTTTCAAAGATGTGTATATCCACGGATTGATTCTGGATGAGAATGGTCAAAAAATGTCGAAATCGAAAGGTAACGGCGTTGACCCACTAGTATTGATTAACAAGTATGGTACTGATGCTGTCCGTTACACCTTAATTAAAGAGGTCGCAGGTGCAGGACAAGATATCCGTTTGGAATATGACCGGAAAAAAAATGAGTCAGCACCAGTAGAAGCTTCTCGTAACTTTGCCAATAAGTTGTGGAATGCAGCCCGGTTTGTGATGATGAATCTGGATGAACAAACACCACAACTGTTGGGTAAACCGCTTCCCACAGAATTAAGCGACAAGTGGATACTTTCTCGTTATAACCAAGTTATTGCCCAAACTTGTAAAAATATGGAAAGTTACGGTTTGGGGGAAGCAGCAAAAGGACTTTATGAGTTTATTTGGGGTGATTTTTGTGACTGGTATATTGAGTTAGCGAAACCCCGGTTATATGAAAATGCTGAACCTGCTTCTCGTCAAGTTGCACAGCAAACATTAGCATATGTATTAGAAGGGATTTTAAAATTACTTCACCCCTTCATGCCCCACGTTACTGAAGAAATTTGGCAAACTTTAACTCAACAAGGAGAAAGTTCTCTTTTGAGTTTATCTTTGCAAATTTACCCAGAAGTTGAAAATAGCTTAATTAGTCAAGAATTAGAGGAGGAGTTTGACTTATTAATTAGTACAATACGTACTATTCGTAACCTACGAGCTGAAGCTGATGTTAAACCAGGAGTTAAGGTAAATATCAGTTTACAAAGTAATGACCCTAAAGAACAAATAGTTTTTGCCACAGGGGAATCGTACATAAAAAACTTGGCAAAAGTTGAGAAACTAAGTATTGATGCTGCTAAGTCTTTATCTACAGAATCTTTATCTACGGAGAATGTATCTACAGAGAACTTAGTTGAAAACTCTGTAGCTAATACAACGGATACCACAGAAAAATCTCAAATCAACTGGAAAAAAGTTCTTACAATCATTGCTTGCTTATTCATTTTTAGAATAGGTTTAGGTGTTGCAGGTGCAATTGATAATATTCCATTGCTGGGAAACTTCTTTCAAATAGTCGGTTTTCTCTACGCACTTTGGTTTACTCGTCAAATTCTCATCTCACCTGAAAAAAGGCAAAAATTATTTCAGACAATATCTCAACTTTTAGGAGATAAAAATTCAACTATAGCTAAAACTTCAGCTACAGAATCTTCTGTAAAATTAGAGTCAAACACTCTTGCTGAAACAGTAACAGCGACGACCTCAAAAGCACACAGTAAAGCGATCGCTGGTGTTGTGGGAACCACTCAAGTTATCCTACCCTTAACTGGAATTGTGGATATTGAAGCCTTTGGGGCAAAATTACAAAAACGTCTAGGAAAAATTGAAGGACAAATAAAATCTCTTTCCGGTAGATTAAATAACCCCAAATTTGTAGAACAAGCACCAGCAGAAGTAGTTGAAGGTGTGCGGAATGACCTTAAAGAAGCCGAGACCCAAGCAGAAATATTGCGATCGCGTTTGAATTCTATTCTTGGTGATACTGTGAAATAAACACTCACGTTTTATCTAAAGAATAATTATGAGCTACATTGACTTTTGAAGTGATTAACCGTTAGTCAAAAGCCAATAACTAATAGCCAAATCTTAAAAGCGGGCAAGCTACTTACTGTAAGTCCCGCTAATACACTTACAATTAAGACATTTTTATTACCGAAGCACGATGTCACAGGTAACAAATTAGCTTAGTATATAGATTCGAGGAAAATTAAAATTCAATTTGATACTTGCAAGTTTCCTATGCTGTATCTTGCCCAGGTACATAAAAATCTATTTTTAGATCAGTTACAATTACGGTTATTAGCACGCAAAGAAGCAGATACTGTCTGGGCTATGATTCCAGAAGAAGCTTTTATTCTCTTAGGTAAGGGTAAATTCCTACATGAAAAGTTATTAGTATTAGTAGAACTTTCTCCCACAGGTGATATTGAGAAATTAGAAGAAGCAACCGATTGGGTTTTAACTCTAGTGGAAGCATATCTAACTACAGGAATCACCCCTGAATTTCTCCACCAAGAAGCCCAAAGAGCCGAAGAATGGCGACAAAGCTTAACTTTGCAAAATCAAGATTTAGCGCGTCGTTCTTTGGAACTAGAAGCTCGTCGAGAAGAAATTCAAGCTTTGAAAGAAAGTTTGAAGAAAGAGAAAGATGAGGGGGTACCTGAAGATGGTTCCGATAAGGGTGATGGGTAATTGCATTTACTAATTTAAACGCACATCATATGGCTCATCCTAATGACGAGTTAGTTCTGTATAGCTGGAATAAGAACGCCCGAGGGTGGATAAATGCTATTAAGAATGAAGAAATTGAAAGTCGAAAGATTATAACTAACAGCGCAATTCTCGATGCAATAACTACTTACTCTCCTGATTCTATCCTTGATATTGGGTGTGGTGAGGGTTGGTTAACCCGGGAACTGACGAAATTAGATATCAATACTACTGGAGTTGATGGGGTTCCTACACTGATTGAAAATGCGCAGTCTCAAGGATATGGAAAATTTTTATTTGCCTCATATGAAGATATTGTAGCGGGAGGTAAAATAAACAATAACTATTTTGATGCTGCGGTTTGCAATTTTTCTCTCTTAGGAAAAGGAAGTGTAGAAAAATTAGTTGACTTCATTCCTAACTTGCTGACTAAGAATGGTTTATTTTTTATCCAAACTTTACATCCTGTAATATCTTCTACTGAATTACCTTATGAGAATGGATGGAGAGAGGAATCTTGGCATAATTTCAACTCTCAGTTTCAGGAAACTGCTCCCTGGTACTTTCGTACTTTGGAAACTTGGATAAAACTTCTGATATCTTCTGGATTTTCTATAATCGAATGTATCGAACCAATTCATCCCATAACTCAGAAACCTGCTTCAATAATTTTTGTTGTCAGGTATGCTAATAACTCTTATAGTTACTAATTTTGTAGACATTTTCAAGGGACAAAATACTTGCTACGCAAGAAGCAAGCTACAAAATTCAAAAAAACATTAAATAATTTTTAATTTCTAAATTTTTTAATTGCATGAATTTTTCCCTAGACGTGAAAGTATAGTCATTCCAAATAAAAAATATATCTAATTTAAGCAGACTCAATTAATTTAGTAATAATTACTCTGAGGGGGTTTTGGGGAGAATCCCCCAACTCTTGATTTTCATAGTCACTGGAAGATGCTCTACGGAAATTAATTGAAATTACTACATTATCAAAATAATTTTTTTGATAACAAGCTTTTTATATTCAAATTGGTATACTTTCCTCTCGAATATAAATCTACTTCAAAGTTAAAATATTCCTAAGTTAAGGATTCAAAGTTTAACAAAAAATCCCAACTTGCCCTGTTATTTGCTTTTCTCTGGGATATTTTGGAAAGTAAAAGATTTGTAAAAAGTAAAAACCTTGGATGAGATTGAGTATAAGATACAAATCTTATATTATCTAGAATGCCTAGTTTAATTGTTTTTGCTTGTTGTTAATTTTTTATTAAGCAAAATCAAAAACAAGTGTTAATGCTCAAATAAACAACCAAACAAAATTTATAATACACCAATATAAATTAAATAAAGGGCGGACGATGGGACTTGAACCCACGAATGGAGGTACCACAAACCTCTGCCTTAACCACTTGGCTACGCCCGCCATCTACAGCAAATTAACATATGCTGTATTAGTATAATACCATATCTTGAAATAATATCCAGACTTTTAGTAGAAGTAATAGAATAAATTGATTATTAAGTTGTCAATCCAGCTAATTTTATTATAAATGATCGGAAAACTATGAAACCCTTAACCGTAATAACAATAGCTACTGCTGCTGGTATCACAGCTTTAGGACTTTTTATGGCAAAAACGAAACCCTCTCAAGCTGAATATGAGAAATATGCAACCCAGCGTTTGAGTGAATATTTGAAGGATAATGTTTGTGTCAAAACTCCTAGCTTATTAGGAAGTCTAATTAAATTTGATTGTAATAAGCTGGTAGACTCGGCTAACCCTCAAATCAAAGGACTGATTGCCGAGACCACTGAAACTCATGATTTTCTATTTTTCCGTGTATATCACACAGATTTAAAATTAAATTCGTTTTTGCCTGCATATAAGTTTGAAAGTGTTGGTGCTTTTGATAACTTTTATACCTACAAAGCCCAATCAAAGTAGTTTAACAGACTTACTATCTATAGCAATATGATTAAATAATTATATTTCAAACAAATATTTCTTTTAATCTCACATAAGATTATTTATGTTCAAACTCTCGATTTTTTTAGTTTTTTACAGAAATCGGGAATTTTTTTAGAATTTTTTTGGGAAGTTTTTTAATTCAAGACTTGTGGTAACGTTGTGTAAAGGAAAACTCCAACTACTGCGATCGCTAAAATTCCTTGAATCAAATTTCCCACTAAACTACCGACAGTAATACCAATTCCGGCTTTGATAGCTTTTGACAAGTTCCGTTGATAAAGAAATTCTCCTACAATTGCTCCTACCAAAGGACCAAATAACATTCCTAAAAGAGGACCACCAAAAGGTAAAGCTGGTAATAAACCGAAAAAACCTAGTAATAGTCCCACAAAAGCCCCGATTTGCCCCCATTTACTTGCACCAGCTTTTTTTGCACCCAAATATCCAGCCAAAAAATCTATACCTATACTCAAAAGCAGTACGACTCCCGCCACAATTACGGGTATGCTGATAACAGCGAAAGAACCTTTGACAAATCCCCAAATAATAATTGCTACTAAAATTAAACTAGTTCCTGGTATTGCAGGAACCATTGAACCAATAATACCTACAGCCATAAGGGCTATTAGTAACCAATAAATAATTTGTATAGAAAATTGCATAGTTTGGTAATTTGTAAAAGAAGGAAATATTAACCGTTACTAACCCTGAATCCTTAATTCTGAATCCTTAATTCTAAATCCCTAAATCCGAACCATTAACCGTTAACCATTAACTCTTCCTCTAGGGTGACAGCTAACTTATTTGCTATTCCAGCAATCCAATTCTCGTCTTGTTTGGTGTAACTACGGGGAGCATTTGCAGCTAAAATTAATACACCTTCTTTACCTATAGGTTGACAAATTACCCCTTGAGTATTGGATGGTAAATAATCAAATTCAATTCTGCCGGGATAAACTTTTAAATCAACCAAATAAATCGGTTTTTGTTTTTCAAATACCCTTTGTAATATAGCTTTTGGTATCACTTCTGACTTGTCTGATAGAATACCTCGGCGCAGCAAAACTCGATTTTGATAAAAAATTACCACACAACCAGTAACTGTGTTGGTTAATAATAAGTGAGATGCCCAAGCTAGTTCGATTTTTACTCTCTGTGGTAAGCTCTCGACCAGTTCAAAACCCTCTTTACCAATAAGTTCTACTGCATCTGGCATCCGTGGTTGTACCTGCTGCCAAATTAAGCCAGTTAAAATTAATACTGCACTCAAAATTACTGCTAAAACATCACCTCGAGCTTGAGATACAGTTAATTCTGGAGTGTATAAACGATTAATAAACAAAAGTATAGCGCCTAAACTCCCAACAAAAATAGGTAGGCGACGTAAAACTATATTTCGATCTGTTTTATGCATCTTTAATAAAAGTTATTAGTTATGAGTTACAAGTTATAGGTAATCTTCCAAATATTACTTTATTAAAGAAACCTTTTATTCAAGGGAGTATGTTGAATTACGAGTTGTTAATTACTAATTTTTAATTAGATGTAACTCGCAACTCCCAACTCCTAACTCAAAACATTTAATTTAATTAAATTTTATTCCTCCCCAGGTTCGATTATGCGTTGAAATAAATACCCTGTGCCACGGGCAGTCAAAATTAATTCTGGATTACTTGGATCGTCTTCTAACTTAGCTCGCAAACGAGAAATATGTACATCTACTACACGTGTATCCACATGACGTTCGGGAGTATATCCCCATACTTCCTGTAAAATTTCCGAACGAGAAAAAGCTTCACCCGAACGACTTACTAATAACTCTAATAAGCTAAATTCCATGCCAGTTAAGCGAATTCGTTCGTCACCTTTGTAAACTTGACGCTTATTTGTATCGATTTTGATATTACCAACGTGTATGACTCCAGAACTAGGGATTCCTGTCGCACCAGTTTTATCTACCCGACGCAGTACAGAACGAATTCTTGCTTCTAGTTCTTTTGGGGAAAAGGGTTTGACTACATAGTCATCGGCACCTAATTCTAAGCCTGTAATTCTATCAGCAACGTCTCCCAAAGCAGTTAGCATAATAATAGGGACATCTGATTCTTTACGCAGTTCTTGACATACTCCATAACCATCAAGCTTTGGCATCATTACATCCAAAACTACTAAATCAGGTTCGGAATTATGAAAAGTATCTAAAGCTTCTTCACCGTCTCCAGCAGTGACAACATCATAACCAATCATGGAAAGACGGGTTTCCAAAATTCTTCGGATACTAGCTTCATCGTCTACCACCAGAATTTTTTCTTTATGGTTTTCCAATTCCCTCAACACTCCTTAACTAAACTTTTCTTCATTAATTTTTACTACCATACTATTAAGATATCATTCCAATTATTCTGGCGATAAAAATTTGAAAAAACCTGCAAGTATTGTGATTATTGAATTGTAAGTTTACTGCTAAACTTAACGAAAAATTAAGATTATTTAATAAGATAAAATGGCAAAGCCAAAAACCTATTACGTTTGTAATGAATGCGGTGCAGAATCTCCACAATGGTTTGGAAAATGTCCCGCTTGTGGAACTTACAATTCTTTAGAAGAAGAAATTGCTATACAATCATCAACCGATGTGCCAAGTCGTGGAGTTAGTTCTTGGCAAAGTTCTGGGAAAAAGAAATCTGCTAATAAACCCGCAAAACCACGAGCTGCTTTAAAGTTCGATCAAATTAGCGATCGCCAAGTTGCCAGATGGGCTTCTGGCTATGGAGAATTAGATAGGGTCTTGGGTGGTGGGGTTGTTCCTGGGTCGATGGTATTGATTGGTGGAGATCCTGGTATAGGTAAGTCTACTTTATTATTACAAGTATCAAATATGCTGGCGCAGAGATATCGCATTCTCTATGTGTCAGGAGAAGAATCGGGACAGCAGGTGAAGTTGAGAGCTTTACGTTTAGGGGTAGATGAGACGGTTAGTGTTGTTAGTGAAGGTAAGGATAATGGGAATGGTAATAGTAATGGTAATAATATTAGTAAATTAACAGAAGAGACGGTAGCTTCAGAAATATTAACTCCAGAAGTATTAACTCCAGAAATATTAGCCCCAAAAACAGCAACTCCAGACACAGTAGCTCCGGAAATCAAACCCAAGCAAGATGTGTCAAAATCAGAAACAGACTTATATATTTTACCAGAAACCAACTTAGAAGAGATTCTCAAAGAAATGGAATCTCTGCGACCCAACTTGACGGTAATTGACAGTATTCAAACGGTATTTTTTCCAACTCTAACATCTGCACCCGGTTCTGTTGCACAGGTACGGGAATGTACCGCAGCTTTAATGAAAGTGGCAAAACACGAAGATATCACTATGTTAATTGTGGGACACGTCACCAAGGAAGGAGCGATCGCTGGTCCAAAGGTATTGGAACATCTTGTAGATACGGTACTTTATTTTGAGGGAGATAGATTTGCCTCCCACAGATTATTACGAACTGTAAAAAATCGTTTTGGTGCCACCCACGAAATTGGCATATTTGAAATGGTCGCGAATGGGTTAAGAGAAGTACCTAATCCTAGCGAACTATTTTTAGGAAATCGCGACGACCCAGCACCAGGAACAGCAATTGTAGTTGCTTGTGAAGGTACTCGTCCGATTGTTGTAGAACTGCAAGCATTAGTTAGTCCCACTAGTTACTCATCACCCCGACGTTCCACTACAGGAGTAGACTATAACCGTCTCGTGCAGATATTAGCTGTTTTGGAAAAACGTGTGGGAGTTCCCATGTCCAAATTAGACTCTTATGTTGCATCAGCAGGAGGACTAAACGTCGAAGAACCAGCAGTTGACCTAGGAGTTGCGATCGCACTTGTAGCTAGTTTTCGCGATCGCATTGTAGACCCTGGTACTGTGTTAATTGGGGAAGTAGGATTAGGAGGACAAGTACGGGCTGTTTCTCAGATGGAACTAAGATTAAAAGAAGCAGCAAAATTAGGATTTAAGAAAGCTATTGTCCCCAAAGGACAGAAGTTTCCCGAATTGGATATTGAGATATTACCAGTTTCAAAAGTAATAGATGCAATTATCGCTGCTATACCCCAGCAAAATATAACAGAAGAAGACCTCGCACCTGACGATCTTGTATCTGATGATTTTGCACCCAACAATCCTACACCCAATAATCTTGCACCCGAAAATCTTACACCCGATGATGATTTTGTAGGAATGACTGATGAAGAATTGAGATTACCCGATGAAGAATTTTAAATTTTCTTGACTCAATTGGTAGTGCTGATACACAACTTTCTAATAGCAAAAGTCTTCAAATATAGGAGTTTAGTCGTTACTTTACTCAGGAGCATCGACTTTCAGCGGATATATTTTTTTAGACTAACAATATAATCGGATTTCCACTTACCAATAATTAATATTTATTCCAAAAGTGGATACTCCCATTCACCCCAATACGGTTGTGGTTAAGAAGATTATAGGTCGGTTTGAGCTTGAGCCTTACCCAACTTTCGGGTTTACAAAATTTAAACCGTAACACCTAAATTAATTACCAATCTGGAATTATACAATGCAAATCATTACCCAATTTGACCCTCCACTTCCTCCACGGGAAACACTACCAACAATGTATGATTTACCGAGTGAGAACCCGGAGGAACCAGGTTTGCCTGATGAATTTCATTTTTTACAACCTTTACTTTTATATTTAACTTTTTTACCTACCAATTGGAATCCAGATTTAGTTTACAGCGCTGTTGACTTGAATCTTTACTACGATTTATATCATCCATTTTGGTATAAACGTCCCGATTGGTTTGGTGTAGTGGGGGTACCAAAGTTATTTGAAGAAAAAGATTTACGGTTAAGTTATGTAACTTGGCAAGAAGCAGCTAATCCTTTTGTAGTTGTGGAGTTATTGTCCCCTGGAACAGAAAATGAAGATTTAGGAAAAATAGAAAGTGAAGCTAATAAACCACCGAAGAAATGGGAAGTTTACGAACGAATTTTAAGAATTCCCTATTATGTGGTATTCAGTCGCTACACCGATGAAATTCAAGGGTTTCATTTAGTTGGCGGACATTATGAAAAAATTAATTTAGTAGACCAATACTTAGCAATACCAGAATTAGGTTTAAATTTGGGTTTATGGCAAGGAAAGTTTCGGAGTGTTGAAAGATTATGGTTGAGATGGTTTACCCCGGAAGGTAAATTAATTCCTGTTCCTGAAGAAGAAGTATTGGAAGCTAATAGAAAAGCAGCATTATTAGCACAACGGTTACGGGAATTGGGTGTCAATCCTGATGAGTTATATTCTTGAACAGGAGTGACAGGACTTACCCATAGAATAGGTCGAAATCGGTCAAATATATCTGCTCGTCGTCAGTGAGAATGTTACTAAAATGTGTGTCGAAATGGATAATTCTCTTTTTTCTCAAAACGCTATCCACATCTGGTATATTGTCCAGAGAAAGGAATTATCCGGTAATGGTACATCAGTGGGAAAGTAGGGATTTCCCCTTACAAGTGCAATAGCCATCAAACAATATCTTTACGTTTTTGTAATATCAACGCTACAGTCAAATAAACCATAGTGTGGGCTGCCAAAATTCCCCAGTTTAAACCTAAATTTTTCCAAGTTGTTTCATAAACATCTGATGCTTTTACTAAGGCTTCTGCTGCTTGACTTGGGATCATTTTATTAACATCAGCGATGCTTCCGTAGGCTCCCATTGACCATCTACTAATAGTAAACCAGCCGAACTTTTCTGATATTCCTTCTAATTCAAATAATACCCCAGAAAGAATGATTTGAGGAATCATAATTAAGGGAAGAATACTGTTAGCTGCATTCTCTTTTTTTACTGATGCTGAAATCATTAAACTCAAACTGACGCTGGCTAATAAGGTTAAAAAGGTGGTAATTCCTAAGCCTAAAAACCATGGAATTAATCCTTGATTGGGAGACTTAAAACCGATTAATACTGCAATACAAATCAATATGGTTTGCAGGAAAACTAAACCAGAACGAATTAGAACCTTAGAACCCAAATAAGGAAGTAAACCAAGATTAATTAATCTTTCTCTCGCATAAATTGCCGATTCTTTGACGATTTCTCGTACCGAACTAGAAAGTCCTACCCAAATACCAATACAGCTAAATATAAATAGTAACTTTAATGCTAAAGGATTTTGATTTAACTCTAACGGGTTAAGCCTACGTAAAGGAGTTTCATCTCGAAGTATCCATGCAGTTAAAGCGATCGCAATAGGTCCTGATAGTAATGAAAATATTAAACTAGCTTGTTCTCTGAGGACTAATTGTAAGTACCTTTGAGATAGTAATATTAATTGTTTTAACGGAGAGATACCGGTATAAACTTTGTCATCTCGCTTGATGCTAGATTCTTGACCACCTTTTAGTTGATTATTAACATATTGTTGGAAATAGGACGATTGATAATAGCGGCGAGACCAATTATCTACTATATTATTTACTTCTTCTGGGCTACCACCCTGGTCTAATTTTATATAGATATCTGAAAAATATTTTAAATCTGAAGAAGGCATTTCAAAGAAAGGTAATGCTTGTTTAGGAGGACCAAAGTAACACAATTTACCACCCCTACCCATAAAAGTAATGCGATCGCAAACTTCTATATTGGCTGTAGCATGGGTAACTAATACTACCGTCCGTCCTTGGTCGGCTAGTTCTCTGAGTAATCGCATCATTTCTTTATCTAACCCAGGATCTAATCCTGATGTAGGTTCGTCTAAAAAGAATAATTTCGGGTCGGCTAAAAGTTCTACACCAATACTTACACGTTTGCGCTGCCCACCACTTAAGTCACGAATAAAATTAGTTCTAACGTGAGTGAGTTTAATTTCCTCTAATGTTCTTGTTACTACCTGTTTAACATCAGTATCGGGAGGTAAACGGAGTTTACAAGCGTAGCTTAGTACTTCTTCTACCCTTAAATCGGCATGAATAATATCATCTTGGGGTACATATCCGATTTGAGAGCGGTAAATACCCCAATTTTGCCGCAAATCATCGCCATTAATATAAACCTTTCCTGAAGAAACTGGTGCAATACCTAAAAGGGATTTCATTAAGGTTGATTTACCTGCACCACTCCCCCCTACTAAAGCCACTAGCTGACCAGATTTAATCACCAGGGAAACATCATTCAGAATTATTTTTTCCCCACCACCTTTGACTGTTACTTTCCTTTGCAACCTGTCAACATCTAGACGGATTTGGCTACCATTATTCAGTAATTCTAAGGAGTCCCGGCGGTAAAGAAGACTAAAAGGTCCAATCTGAATTTTATTACCATCTTTGAGTTGAGTACGTTTACTAATTCTTTGACCATCGATAAAGGTTCCATTAGTACTCAAATCTTGAATAATATGGCTATCCCTAGTATCAGGATAAATTGTTGCGTGTAGACGAGAAACAGTCGGTGCGTCCAATTTCATGGAAGAATAATTATCTGAGCTTGGGAAACGTCCTAACTGAATCGGCCATTCTTTTAAGCCTTTAAAGTTTAATCTACGATTACTAGGAATTGCTACTGGAAAATCAGTTGGATGAGAATAAGTTAGTAAAATCCGGTTATGTGGAGATTGACCAATTTCTAACTGAACTCCATCGGTTAATAATAAACCCTGTACAGGATCGATACGATTTTGATTAATAAAAATACCATTACGGCTCGGAGTATCGCCATCACCATCAAAAATACGATATTCATCTCCCTCTTGACGCAAAATACCTTGCTTACGAGAAAACACATCCCAACCCATGGGTACTTCTAAATCTGCCCAATCACGTCCGCGTCCTAAACGATGTTCATCTTTTACTAAGTCGAGTCGTAATAATTGACCCTGATTATTTAGTTCTAAGAAAGGTTGTGGTCTAAATAAGGTGGCTTCTGCAAAGCTAGCAGTCATGAGTTTTTTTCTTCCTGCCTAAGTTGAGAAAAAGAATAAATGTTTTGATATCAATAGTCAATTAATTTAGGAAATCTAATTCTTTCCTATAATCTCTGAGAATATTATTTTCAGGACTTATACCATTTTAGGCGGAAGTTTTAGATTACTAGTTAGTTAAACTAAGGTTTAACTTTATCAGGACTTACGCAAAATCAACGTAATCCCGTCATTACGAGCGATAGCGACGTAATCGCAATAAACCCTGCGATTGCTTCCCTACACTATGTTCCGGTCGCAATGATAAATCTTCGTTGCGTAAGTCCTGTTTATTTCTAGATAGCTCTATCCTTCCAAGTTAAGAGCTTTATATACGGTTCC
>JBCCDM010000087.1:0-17544 GCA_039030795.1 Cyanobacteria bacterium P01_A01_bin.84 | reverse complement strand
TTTAAATATAGGAAATATACTAATTACAATCCTATTCTTTTTATCATCTTTACATGATTAATTCCTGCTTCCTCAAAAGTTTCTCCATCAATCTCAAATCCAACTTGTTCATGTAAACCTTTAATATATTCCTGGGCATGAATTATAACTTCTTTAATATTATTATTTTCATTTTTTTCTATTATCTCCAAAGCTTTCTGCATAAGTTGTTTCCCAATACCATTTCCCCTAGCAATAGGTAACACCGCAAGTCTTTCTATTTTGGCAATATTATCCCCAAAATATCTAATTCTTGCAGTCCCCACAGCTTCACCATTTAAATAAGCTAATAACTGCTCGGATACTTTATCTTCACCATCAAAATCTAAACTAGAATCAACCCCTTGTTCTTCTTGAAAAACGACTTCTCTGATTTCCTTAATTTTCCAGAAATCCTTTTCAAAATCAGCAACATTTATAATCGAATTATTCATAATTTATTCCCAAGAAAATTATCCCAATTATTCAAAACTATTGTTATAAGTAGGAAGGCGTAATTATTTATAATATATGATTTATTTTATCAAGCATGAAACTCTTTGACAGCACGGGTTAGCGTAGCGTAACCCATGCTACATTTAATTTAACCCACTTACTTACCATTTCTTTGTAAAGATGCGCTTAATTCAGCCCACGAAAGTGGGTTTCGTAACTGTAGCTTCAGCCTAGTGTGTTGACTTTGTTATAACTTCTGTGTTTTTTTCATGTATTTTTTATGTCTATTCTGGCTCCCAGTCGGAGGCTGGGAGAAAATTGCTAGAGCCTTTACCTCTTATCCCGACTAGAGGTGGAGCCTCCAACACTGTGTTTATTGCCATAGACAAGGAAAAAGTCATGTTATATATATTGTATGAAATTTTATTTCCTAAAAATCTATAGAGTCAATAGCCTAGCTCCAGCCTTCTAGGTTAAGAGCAATTTAGCGCAGCCTCCACCTAGAATTGATATTAGAAAATAAAACGAATATCCAAAAAGTATACAGTAATTGCTCTTCAACTCACTAATTATCAAACCTAAAACATATCCGCAGGATCTGCCGACTGAACCTTACGAGTAGCGATCGCGCCAGAAAACACGCACATTACAAATGTTAATATCAATACTTGAATACCTCGCAAGATTGTCATATACATAGGTAAGTTAGTAGCATTACGAGCTAAAGCATAAATCCCTATAGAAACTCCGATACCTGGGATAAATCCTGACGCAGCTAATATTAAAGCTTCTTCAAATACAATACCTAATAAATAAATATTTTTATAACCCATAGCTTTGAATGTAGCATATTCTTTAATATGAGCATTTACATCTGTAGAAAGTACTTGATAAACGATAATGACACCTACCATAAAACCCATAGCTGCACCTAAACTAAATACAAAACCAATAGGTGTATTGCTTTGCCAATAAGTTTTTTCAAATTTAATAAACTCTTCTTTCGTGAATACTTTAATATCATCTGTGGGTAAATGCTTTCTTACCATTGCTGCTACAGTTTCAGATTTATAACCGGGCTCAATTTTAATTAAACCCGCACTCACACTAGAAGCATCCCGTCTAGGAAATAATCTTAAAAAATTCTGGTCACTGGTAATTATATGACCATCTGCACCGAAAGAAGAACCGATAGTAAATAAACCACCAATTTTCACAGTACGTTTATCGACTTCGGTGGTTATAGTTTTACCCGACTTAAATTTTTCAAGTACATTTTGGTATTTTCCTCTAGTATTCCTATCGAATAATAAAGTATCTGGTAACTTTGTTTTTGGTAATTGTTGGTTAATTTCTGGAATATCAAATACTTTTTTCTCTGGTTCAAAACCAACAATTAATAAAGTATTCCGCTCTTTGGTTTGAGGATTCTTCCACTTGAGAGTATTAGTATAAAGCCCATCTACTGATTTTACACCTTCTACATCCATTGCTTGATAAATTCGTCTTCTCGTAAAAGTAGACATATCTATCAAATTTCGTGCTTGTGTACTAATTATTAGTACATCAGCATCTAAAACATTGTGAAGTCTGGTTGCACTATCAAATAAAGCACTCTGAAAACCAAACTGCATAAACATCAGTAAATCTGCAAAAGCAACACCAGCGATCGCAACAGCGAAACGTCCTTTATGACGACTCAACTGTAACCACCCAAGTGGAGTTCTTCTTCTAAGCTGTCCAATAAATCCAATCATAATATTTTCTACCAATCACCAATCACCCATTACAACTCAATTTCCGTCCTCACCTGTAAATTAGTAAACTTCCTAGCAAGTTTACTAGACTGCTCGTCTAAACCGATCCAAACTTTCACAACTCTAGAATCAATATTGCTAGAAGGGTCAGCATTAATCACATCTTGTCGTTCTACCTGAGAGGCAATTTCTGTTACCTTACCCTTTAGTTCATCAGACAAAGAATCACTAAAAATTTTCGCTGGTTGACCAATTTTTACCTTACGAATATCACTCTGATAAACTTCAGCAACCACATACATTTTGTTATTTTGCCCAATTTCTACAATACCGTCATTAGATACCTGTTCCCCCGGTCGAGAATGAATTTCAAAAACTGTACCTGCTTGGGGCGATCGCACGTATGCTTGTTCTAAATTTACTTTAGCTCTTTTGACAGCTGCAAGGGCTAAATCTACCTCTGCTTGGGCAGCTAAAACATCTACAGGACGCACCTGAGCAATTCCCCTTAAGGTCCCTTCACCGGCTTCGATCTGTTGCTTTCGAGAAGATAAAATACGTTGCAGATTTGCTCTTGCTTCTTCAAGTTGTTGTTCTTTAGAAAACTCAATCCTTCTAAGATTTGCTTGGGCTTCTTTTAGCCGTTCTTGGGCTGTAGAATACTCCAAACTCTTACTATCTCGTAGGGATGCAGAAATCGCGCCTTCTTGATATAAACTTTGATTGCGTTGATATTCAGTCCTTGCATTCTTTGACTGTGCCAGAAAACGTTTAATAGTCGCCTTTTGTGCCGAAATTTCTGTTGCTTTCTCTACCTCTAAACGCTTAATAGCTGCTTGCTGAGCTAATACTTCTGTATCTTTTTCTACTTGGAACCGGACAATATTCGCCTTCTGAGCATCAATATCACCCTTTTTTGCTCCAGCTTTCACCTTCTGTAAATTTGCTCGCGCTACCTTCACCTGTTCCTTCGCTTCTACAAGAGAAGCACTTAAGCGATCGCGGTTATCTAAAACTGCAATTATCTGCCCTAATGTTACGCGATCGCCACGCTTTACCAACAATTTTTCTACCCGATTACCTCTCCCTTCAGCAGAAGCAGGAGCGGTTAACTTAATAACTTCCCCCTGGGGTTCGAGTCTTCCCAATGCTGTTACTGTCTTTATTTTTGGCTCCACCACCTCTGAAACTGGGGTATTTGCAACCTGTAAACGTTGCACAGTATAAATACCAGTTCCACCTACAATTAAAGTTGCCATTATTCCCATGATAGCTTTATGATGCAAAAACCTTTGAGGTAGAGAATCCCCAACTTTAGAGTTTTGTAGCATGATATATTATCCATTGGTAAGAAACAAACTAAACCGTTCAGTCTTATATCATTTATAATATAACTATACTGAACTAAATAGTTTAGTTTTCCTCGCAATTACAATTTGTGTTTTTTTCTTACCGAGTGGGGTGGAATTGTTTAGAAGCTTTTCAATTCCTATCCCCCTCTTTTAATTTTTCATACCTTAATATCTGCAAGTGATTCTATGATTACTTGTATGGGAAAAAACTGATAAATACGGGTAAAGTCCGCGCAATGCTATTCCTTAATAACTAACCACCAATCACCAATTACTAATATGACACGAGCAAAAGCCAACGACAAAGAGCTAGAAATTAGCAGCGAGAAAGCCCAACAGATATTAAAAGGAGCAATGCAGGTATTTTTAGCTCGTGGCTATGCTGGTGCCAGTATGGATAAAGTCGCAATCGCAGCAGGTGTTTCTAAAGCCACAGTATACAGCTATTTTCAAGATAAAGAAGGATTATTTACAGCCTTAGTTCAAAAGCTAACACGAGAAAGATTTCAGTCTGTATTCGGAGACGAACCCCTACAGGGAGAGCCAAAAATTGTGTTGTCACATTTATTATCCAAAGGGCTGGATGATATGATCAAAGATGTGGAATATCGAGCATTTAAGCGAATGGTGATAGGAGAATCTGGTAGATTTCCTAAACTCGCACAGGCTTGCGTTACCTACATGATTAAACCCGTAGTTGAAACTATATCTCAATATTTAGCCTCTCACCCAGAACTAAATTTACCAGATCCAGAAGCTACATCTAGAATTATCATGGGTGCATTGGTACATTATATCATGGTGCAAGAAATGTTACATGGTAGTGAGATTCTACCGATGGAGAAGGAAAGATTAATTAATGGATTGATGTATTTGATTTTAAGAGGGGAAGAGAAGAAAGTTGACTAGCGACCATGGTTTAAATACATTGAAATCTCCGAAAAAGACCCTACACTAAGTTTCGGTCGCAATGACAAATTGTGATTGCGTAAGTCCTGATATAAATTAATTTTATAGGGTTACTTGAAAGATTGGGATTTTGGACAAAAAGTATGAAAATTATAGTGTTGGGTGGGTATGGTTTTTTTGGAAAAAACTTGCTTAAAGCATTAAGTAGCACCGAACATGAGATTATTGCGCTATCCAGACGAAATGGGTTGAATTTAACTGATTACAACTTGACAAAAGAAGTTTTTCAACAAGTACAACCTGATTTTATTTATAACTTTGCAGCTCATGTTGGCGGTTTACATTATGTATCAGCACGCCATGGGACTATAGTATATGACAATATACTAATGTCTCTTAACCTTTATAAAGCTACTCAGTTCTCTTGTCCATCCGCTTTGATTCTCAATCCGCTTTCTAATTGTTCTTATCCGGGGGATGCCGAAATTTATTCTGAATCAGAATGGTTAGATAAAGAAGTACATCAGTCTGTGTACTCTTATGGTAATGCCAAACGGGTACTTTATATGATTTCACGCTGCTATGCATCAGAATCTGCAATTAAGACTTACAATTTTCTTGTACCAAATGCTTTCGGTCCTGGGGATTCAACTGACCCAAACAAAGTTCATGCTCTTAATGGGATGATAATTAGGATGATCGAAGCCCAAAGAGAGGGTAAAACAGAGTTTGAAATATGGGGGACTGGTGCCCCAATTAGAGAATGGATTTATATTAAGGATGTTACAGAACTCTTCAAAAGAGCCTTAAGTCTTAATTTGGACTTAACTTATCCTATAAATTTGGCACAACAACAAGGTTACTCTATTAGAGAATCAGCAGAACTAATTGCCAAAGCTGTTGGATTTAAGGGAAAATTAGTTTTTCGGACAGATTATCAAGATGGTGCTCCTAAAAAAATCTTAGATGCTCAACAATTTAGACAAGTTTTCCCTAAGTACGAATTTACTGACCATTATGAAGGAATTTGTAAAACAGTTGAGTACTATAGGAAGAAAATTTAATTCAAGACTCTTTGAAAATATTCCTGATATAAATTGCATCGGGGTATAACATGATTATCGTGACGTTGAACTAAACCCATACTGTGCAATTTATAAATATGCATTGAATCTAATTCAACAGGTTTGGGTGAATCAACAACTATCTTAAAAGCTTCAACTAATTTCGGGGATTTTTGTAAGACTTCTAAATATCCCCGCAAATGATTGCTATAAATCCCTGCTTCTGTAACTGCATTTTGCAAGAGTTGTTCTAAAGTCAAATTTCCACAACTAACTTGATACATTGCTAATCTGATTAAATATGGATGTCCTCCTACCAGTTTCATCAACTGATTTATTTCTGTTTCATTCCAACTTAAATTATGTATCGAAACTAATTGTTTAACTTGTTGATGATTAAATTCTCCTAGTTCTATAGGTACACCTGCATTAAACGGCGATTGATTTATATCTAGGGGAACATAAACTTCAGTTGAATGTGCTAATACTAGTCGCAGCTTTCCCCAAACTTGGGAAATTTTTCCTTTTTCATGCCAACTCCGTAACATCCCTAAAAGGTCTTCGATGACATTAGCATGAGAAAATATTTTATCTATATTATCTAATCCTAAAATTAATGAATCTACTTGATTTAATAAATATTCTTCAAAATAAAATGTACAATTATCATTACTACCTAAAATTTCCGAATCCCAATAATCATCTAATTTATTTTCTAACTTTAACTGTCTGCCAACTATACAGCAGAGCCAGCGAAGTAATTTATCTAATTTAGTTAAAATTTCACTATTGATACTGCTAAAATCCAAATAAACTATTTGATATTTGTGAATTTTAGTATTAGCCATAAGTCTATTGATTAAAGATGTTTTACCCATCAGTTTGGGAGCTTTAATCCGAATTAAGGAACCTGGTTTGAGAATAGTTTGGTCGCAGAGATTTTCTATATTATTTCTTTCAATATATAACGAAGAATTAGGCGGTACAGAACTCTCTGGAAAAGGTAGTTGTCTGATTGGTGGTGATATTTGTGATTTTATATTTCCTAAAGTAGATGAATTTATCTTTTTCTCCCATGCTCTTTTTAGAGCTGCTTTAAAATTCTTTTTTGTGACTTTTTCTTCTAAAGCTTTAGAAAGCTTGTGCCACAATTTATTACCTATATCTTTATTTAAATACTCAGCACTATAGCCATAGGTCATTGCCATCTGGTCGTAAGTTTTATCTTCCCAGGCAGCCTGAATCACCTTAATTTCAATATCGCTAAGATATTTCCCTGTAGTTTGAAATAGAGCAAAATCAGAAACTTCTTTTGCATCATTCCAAGCCAATTCAGACTTTAAATCTACATTAACTTCTAAGTCATATAAATTGTCAGTCATTTGAAGCATAATTGCATCCCTGCTATAAAGCAATGTATTTATATACAATCTGATACCTTAGTATTACTGGGATACAGGAATACTAAGGTTTTGATCCATCAAAACTGAGATAATTACTTATCTATAGGTTTATATACATCCTTTGGATTTTCACTTATGCAAATAAATACAAAATTTTTCCTACTTTTTTTCAGGTTTTTATTTTTTATCTGCCCTCCGGGCAAGGCAGAAGGCAGTCTGATGAAAAAAATTTCATCGGGACTGCCTTCTTCAATCAGGAATTATGTATCAATTAAGTCCAGGTAATTTCGTGGTTGTGACGATCTTGTCACAATCCCAAAGCCTTCTTTTTCTGGTTCTTCAGGAACATATAAGTATTATTGTTAATTTCAACTAATTTGGATGATGAATAAATTTACTGGAAATAATACATATACCAGCGATAAGAAAAGCGATCGCGCTCATCAAAGCTGCAACTTCTGGAGTCACAGCTTGGGGGTTTTGGAAGACGGAACCAAAAATACTCATTGCTAAACCAACACCACCAAAGTACATACCTACTCCTAAACCCCCCCGAGTGGATGGCAACATTTCTAAAGCCAGGGGAATGGTACCATTAAGCACAAAACTGACACCGACTGCTAAGGGGGCTAAAACTACGATATATGCTCCCACAAGTGGTAATGCTGTCATTAATATAAAAACCGCGATCGCACCCCCAAACATAGCGTTACGATTACCAATTTTTTTTGCAACTACACCAGCAAGTAAAGCTGCAACAGCGACAGCGAAACCGAATACAATCATTGTAAATTGGGCTTCGTCGCTATTTGACTGTAATTTGAGAAACTTACTGACCCCATCGAGCAATAAGCGATATCCCCAAGCAAAACTACCACCTAAACCAAAAATAATACCTAGGGCTGGAATTGATAAAGGTGGAGATGAAACTGCTTGATGTTGATCAACTGGTTGGTCTGAGATAGCTTCAGGAGGATGGATAAATCTTAGTAATCCAGCAGAAGCTAGTAAGACAAAGGAAGCAATACTAAAAGTAATGATCGGTCCAAAGCTGAGTAGAAGATTATTAATAGGTATCCTAAAGGAACCAATAGTTCCACCAATCAAAGTTAAAACACTAGCAGCCATTGGTAGACTTTTTGGTAAAGCATAACGTCCTAATAAAGATAATACCGGACTGCGAAACGCTGTCATCGCCAAAGCCCAAGCCACAACAACAACTGGCAAAATATATCTTAATACGGTATTTGGGGGTACAAAGGTAACAATACAAGGGATAGCAATAAATAAAGCCGAAGAGAGAAGAACTCCGACACTAATAAAGGGAAAGCGATTAGCAAACCAACGTTGAGTTTGATCGGAAAGAGAACCCATCAAAGGTTCCATGAATACAGCTAAAGCATTCTCCAAAATTAACAAACTTATAGCTAAAGATTTGGGAAAACCAAACTGTACTAGTAACTGAGGTAAATAGAAATTGTAGATCACCCAAGTTAGAGTGATCGCACCCTGCACGATCCCTAAACCACAAACCTGCATCCATAAAATTTGTTTGCTGTTACTCATCGATGTACCTATTTTTGCTGTCCCTTAATAGAAATACATCCATACAGCCAAATTTTATGCAAAGTTTTCTAGTATGAAAAAGTTTTATAGAATTAATTTGATTTGCCGTCACTACCTAAATATTCCCGGTAAGCACAAATTTTATCACCCCGAACCTCAAAAACAACAGCTATACGGTTTTTGTAAGGTTCTCCTCGCATCATTCCTTCATCTGCGAACTCGAATACTACAGTTGTTTCATTACTAGTTACGGATTTAATAGATGTAACGGTTATACTATTGGCAAATACTTCGGTAACATATTCAAAAAACTCCCGTGCTTGTTCTTTGCCTTGATGTAAGCCGTGATAAGGTCCGACCGGGAACCAAAATTGGAAATCCGGGGTAAGCATATCTAAGAGCGATCGCCAATCACCGGTTCCTAAACCATGCTGTAAGTGTTCAAAGGCTTGGTGGGCTACTTTTAAGGTCTTTTCTGCGGTTTGTGTCATTGCTTTTCAATTTCATTATCTTTAATACTTGACATTTGAAGTTATAAATTTTACTCAATTTTACTCAGATTTGCTTATAAGTACTACCATAAATTGAATAGATATCTTATGGATAAATTTATATGGCAATGAAATTAGAAAAAGTGGTTCCTTTTGGAAGAACTTTTGATGAATATATACAAATGTTTAATCTTCGTAACACAGATTTAAGTAAAAATATTCTTGGTGTAGGTGATGGACCTGCTAGTTTTAATACCGAAGCAAGG
This sequence comes from Cyanobacteria bacterium P01_A01_bin.84, assembly GCA_039030795.1. Classification (GTDB taxonomy): domain Bacteria; phylum Cyanobacteriota; class Cyanobacteriia; order Cyanobacteriales; family Nostocaceae; genus JBCCDM01. Next base: position 8,262 of record JBCCDM010000087.1, on the reverse strand, counting down.
AAAAAAGGTTATAAAGTAATCTCTGTTGACCCTCTATATCAATTTAGTAAGGAAGAAATTTTAGATAGATTTAATCAGGTAGTAGATAATATTATTAATCAAGTGAAAGCAACTCCTGATGATTGGGTATGGAGTTATCATAACTCTCCTGACGACTTGCGTTCTTCTAGGGTCAAAGCAATCAATCTGTTTACTGAAGATTATGACCGTGGGAAACAAGAAGGTAGATATCAAATTGGGGAATTACCCAAGCTAAATTTTCCAGATTTTCAATACGATATTGCTTTATGTTCCCACTTTCTCTTTTTGTACTCCCAACACTATAATTATCAGTTCCATCTTGATTCCATTCAAGAGATGCTTAGAATAAGTCCAGAAGTGAGGATATTTCCATTAGTCACCTTGATGTTAGAGCGATCGCCTTATTTGGATGAGATAATACAACATTTTAGTAACAAAGGTTATCAAGTATCCGTAACTAAGGTGCAATATCAATTACAAAAGGGTGGTAATGAAATGTTGGTAATTAGTAGAGCATAGAAAACGGGGAACAAGAAATAGGGAGCATCCCCCCTATTTTACAAAAAGCCCGCAGGCTAGAAGACTGGGGCTAAAATAATTATTAAATACAAAGGTGGGCTTTGTTTTTATAGCTGCATCCTTCGGAGAGTTTTGGGTTAAGATATTCGTTCAAAATTGGGATGTTCCCTAGGAAATAGCCAAAAAATAACGAGGAAAATAGAGTTTCTTTATACTTAATTAATATATAAGTGTTGATTTACATTTGACTACTTAGTTAATAATAGCTAATAACGATTACAAAACCAATGAAGAAAAATGTGGAATATTTGCTACATAAAAAGCAAAACCATCAAAAAATTGTAGCTTTAACTTGTTATGACTATCCAACAGCTGTTTTAGAAGATAAAGCTGGTGTAGATGTCATCTTTGTTGGTGACAGTGTAGGTACAAATATTTTAGGTTATGAGGATGAAACTCAAGTAACGATAGATGATATCGTACATCATCTGAAAGCTGTCAGTAGAGGAGTTAAAAACAGCTTTATTCTCGCAGACTTACCATATAATTCTTATCAAACATCCGTACAAGCATTAGATAACGCTAAAAGGTTAGTTCGCAATGGTGCAGACTGTGTAAAGTTAGAAGGTTTACATCCAGAAATTGTCAAAACTTTAATTCAACATAATATTCATGTGTGCGGACATTTAGGTTTGCAACCACAACACCATCATTCAAAAGCGGTACAAGGAAAAACCTTTGAGCAAGCAAAAGAAATAATCCAAGCAGCATTAAGTTTAGAACAATCCGGCATATTTATGCTGGTATTAGAGTTAGTTCCAGAAGAATTAGCCCAGGTAATAACTGAGAAACTGAAAATACCTACTATTGGTATCGGTTCTGGTTGTCATAATGACGGTCAAGTTTTAATTATTAATGATATTTTAGGTATTACACCACGTAAATTAAGATTAGCGAAAAGATATCAAGATTTTCAAACTTTGATGTTAGATACAATTGAGGAATATACTCAAGATGTGATGGGAAATACCTTTCCTACTGAAGAAAACTTACGACATATGCCAGATGAAGAGTGGAAAGCTTTACAAGAATGGTTGCAGAAAAATTCAAAATTATCACCTAATCGTCTTGATTAACTCTCATTAAAGCTATTGAGGATCTATTAGCTGATTATCCATTGAAGAAATACACAAGACAAGACAACCATTTGTAGTTTCTGGCTGATGACAACTACCACTATTTGCGTGGAGGCGATCGCCTTTACGATACAATTGTCCATCAGCTGTTAAATCTCCTTCTAATAATAAAATTTCTTCTCCTTGGGGATGTAAGTGCATGGGAAATTTAGTTTTTGCATCAGCTCGTATGAAGCAAGCTTTCTGACGTTTCTCTTCATCGATTTGCAAAGTAGCCATTCTTGCGTTGCAGGATGGCATTTTTTCCCATTCTAGTCCATCTGCTCGCTGTTTTAATTCATTAATAGATAAGAATAGAAGTTTTGTAATTTCTGATTCTACTTCTAAAATATTCTTAGTAATTGTACTGAATAATCTCCTTTTAAGGTTGTCTGAGATTGGTGCAGATGTTGCACTGTAGGGAATAGCTGCAACAGCTTCTTGGAACTCTGCTAATTGGGTTGCGAATTCTGGGATGTTAGCAAGATAATTTTCAGCTTGATTTCGCTCTTCCTCATCGGTGATATCAAGAGCGTGCAAGGCTGCTAATTCAGAGAATTCTATTTCTTTACTGTTAACTTCATTATCTTTCATACTTCTATTGTAGCGCTGATGTTCAGTGTACGCCTCGCTCTAATGGATAATAAATTTATGTGATTATGCGATCGCTAAATCTAAAAATAACAGTTATAAAATAATTATTATAAGGTCTGCAACATAGATTTTAATTTACTTAAAGCCAAGCGAATTCGAGTTTTAACTGTACCTAAAGATACACCTGTTTTTTCAGCAATTTCCTTTTGTGTCAAGCCTTGAAAGTATGCCAATTCTATAGTTTCTCTTTGCTCCGGAGGAATTTCGTAAAGAGCTACAATAATGCGACCGCGTCTTTCTTTAATAAGTAAATCTTCTTCTGGTAAAGTGCTATTTGAAGCTATTTTAATATCGTCAGTTTCATTAGATATACTGATAGTATTTGCCTTTCGCTGTTTGGAACGCATTCTATCTAATGACCGACTGCGTGCCATCATAAATAACCAGGTGTCAACTCTTCCTCGTTCAATATTATAGTTTTGTGCAGTTCGCCATACTTGAGAAAAGACATCCAAAACAATTTCTTCCGATTCTTCAACTGAATTGAGCATTTTCAAAACCAGGGAGTAAATCGGACGAGCATAACGGTCGTAAAGTGTAGATAATGCTTTCTGGTCTCCCTGAGCAATTTGTATTATCAGTTGAGTTTCATCAATCGGCTTCTGGGCTGTCATTTGAGTAGATTTTTGATTGTACCAAAAAGAATTGGGAATGAAAATAAATTGGGACAGGATTTACCTATCAATAACGTAATTTAGTGATTACGATGGTCTTGTTGCAGTCTCAAACCCTTATTTTTGTCCTTCACAGGACGTGCTACACGAACATCATAAGTACATAAGTCCTATTAAATTTAGAACTAAATTTGGAACTAAATAAAAAAATCAGAAAAAAATCTCAGAAATTTAAAATTTGAGAGATCCAACTTGGAGAAGTCAGCGTATACACCTATAGATTGCAGTTAAGAGCTTATAAGCTAATTACTGTAATTTTGCTGAAGTAACAATCTAATTTATCAGAAACGTCAGGTCGGGAATTCCTACCAGATCAAATTCTAACTCAGCAACATCATCAATTACCATTGTCCTCCCTCAAAGGACTTAATGGTCAAAGTTTGTCATCTTTTGGAGAAAATTAACAATGTTCTACAATTATTCTGCTATTTCTAACTTAAGTTCCAAATTAAGTTCTAGTTTATGTAAGTTATTAAATCGTCCTTCCCATCACAGTACCAAGTACAGAGGAGTTTTACGCTTAGGTGCGATCGCGTTGGGAGTAACCTTAACTTTGGGTGGATTTGCTGGATATACTAATGCTTCTGACCATGATGATGGTGAGGTAGATACTAAAGGAAGAAATTTGAATTTAACCGATTTATATGTCTTCCGTGACGGAGATCAAAATCCTCAAGCTTCTAAAGACGATTTGGTATTAATTATGAATACCAATCCTCGTTCTGTGGCTCGTCAGCAGTATTATTTTAGTAATAGAGCCCGTTATGAGTTTAATATCAGTAGACTTAAAGATAATGAAGCAAGTCCTACAGGTAAACCTGATGTGAAATTACGGTTTGAATTTTCAGCACCAAATAAGAACCAACAACAAGAAGTTAAAATAACCGCAATTAGCGATAATGGTAAACACGTAACTAGAGCAATTACTACCCCACTTAATAGTGAAGCTAAGGTACAACAAGTTTCCCTGGGTCACTCTCCCGTTCAATTCTTTGCAGGTCTGCGAGAAGACCCATTTTTCTTTGATGTAGAACAATTTTTCCGGGTACGTGCTGGAGCTTTAGGGAAAGGACCAGCAGTAGGATTTCGCGAACCATCGAAAGCTATAGACTTTGCAAAAGGTTATAACGTAAACGCGATCGCAATCAAAATTCCGATTAAATTTTTACAAGGTAAAAGTTCTGCAACTAGCTTTGATATCTGGCAAACTATTTCTGTACCCACAGTTAAAGGGAAATTTAAACAAGTAGAAAGATTAGCGCGTCCAGGCATTAATGAGGGTTTAATTTTTACTAATGACTCTCTCAACGCTTTAAATAGTGTCAGTCCCAAATTTGAAGCAAATGCTCTAGCTGGGAAAAAACCTGCGGTTAAAATTGCTGCACCTATTTTTGGGGAAGCAATCAGTACCCTAAAGGCTCTCGGTAATAGTGATGAAAGAACAAAAGCTTTAGTTGGTGCATTCCTTCCAGACGTAATGCGTATAGATACCACAGCAGAAAGTGGATATGGTAAGGCTTTAAATAAAAAAGGCAGTCCCATTCGAGGTAGACTACTCAAAGATGATGTGATAGATACTACCCTAAGCGTGTTAACAGATGGGAAAATTACTGGTGACAATGTCTCCTATGAAGGAACACCAGGTAATCCATCCCAAGGACATTCTCCCTTAGTTCCCAAGTTTCCTTATTTAGCACTACCTAATTAGTAGATATCTCCAATAATAAATCTAGAGACGCAATCTATTGCGTCTCTATAAGGATTTAGGTGGGAACAAAAAATAAATATTAAATATTAAATATTATAGTCACTCAAATTTTGACAATATTCCTTTCCCCTCCCAATAAGAATAAATCTGAGAAAAAAGTATGCAAATTATTACTAAACATTGGCAAAAAAACCCTATCCTGGCAATCTTCATTATCATTGCAACTATGGGATTCCAAGCTTACGCTTATCAAAACCTCACTAACAAAAAATCCCAAGCTAATTACCAATACCCTTTCGAGCTATCCACATCCAAAAGTTCTATCGGTACCCTATCAAAAGAAATCACTTTTTACCAAAAACGAATTCAACAACATCCCGAAGATGGTTTAGATAGAGCAATCCTAGCAAAAACTTACTTAAAAATGGCTCGTACAAGTGGGGATAACAAATGGTATACACTCGCAGAAAAATCAGCAAAAGAATCTCTAGCAAAATTACCCTTTGATAACCATAATGCATTACTAGTACTAGCAAAAGTTGCAGAAGCAAGACACGACTTTGCAGAGACTATTCGTTTATCTAACAAATCTTTGCAAATTAAACCAGATAATCAAGATGCACTTGCAATGTTAGCTACCACAAACCTAGCAAAAGGAGAAGTCAAAACAGCTAGTATCTTTGCAAATAAACTGGTTGACAAAATTCCCACACTTAATTCTTTCTTACTTCGCGCTTTAATAAACCTTGCTCAAGGGAAAGACAAAGCAGCAATTGAAGACTTTCAAAGCGCGATCGCATCAGAGGAACCCGGTGAAATTGCAACTTCAGCCAAAGTTAGAGCTTTGTTGGGAAGATTTTATCTCAGTCGAGGAAAATACGATCGTGCAAAACAGTTATTTGAAGAAGCCCTTCGTATCCTACCGCAATATCCTTTCGCATTAGTAAATTTAGCAGTATTAGAAACCGAGCTAGGTAATTATCAAGGAGCAGAAAAATATTATGCACAAGTAGTCAGTTTAAGTACTGAAAAAGGGGATAAAAATCAGATTCATACCTTTGACCGTACAGCATTAATAGGAATTGCCCAAGTGAAAAAATTACAAGGAGATATTTCTGCTGCCGAAAAATATTGGAATCGAGCCGAAAAATCCTTTCGAGAGCATTCACACAATAGCGATAACCCCAAGGGGATTGACCGAATGGATAACACGATAGTTTCCACTTATCGCGGACACAAACACAATTTTAACCATACACATGACCATAAGCATGACCACAAACACAAACAAAACTTCGGACATCAGCGAGACTTAGCAAAACTATTATTACTCCGGGGACATTCTCAAGATTTACCAGAAGCGCTGTCTTTAATGAAAGCAGAAGTAAAAATACGGAGAGATGCAGAAACCTTAGACACTCTAGCCCAAATATTATATCGCTTACAACATCCCCGAAAAGCCAAAAATATATATCAAGAAATTCTAAACACGGGTATTAAAGATGCGAAGATATTTTACCGTGCAGGAATAATAGAAAAGCAATTGGGTAACTCAGAACAAGCAAAAACTTACTTTCAACAAGCTTTAAGAGTAAACCTGAATATCGAGCGATCGCATTCTCTAGGATTTTTGACACTCCCCTAGTTTATAACTATGGGCTCTGTGCGCGTTTTCGGTAGGTTTTTAGGAATTTAAAGGGAGCTAGTAGATAAATAGATAGATAGACAAACAAAACCAAACCAACACAAAGATAGCGATCGCAGTTTCAAGAGTATCGAAAATGGTGTAAAGCAAATTGATATTTAGAACTATCCGGAATCCTGTTCAGAAATAAAATATGTGCCATCCAAAAAAATTGTAGAGACAACTTATAAGAACGTCTCTACAATCTTATTCGGAGATATTTACACTCACCTACTTAATACAATTTAATGGTGATGGTGGTGATGATGCTCGCTATTAAAAGACTTGGCTGGTAATGCTACAGTTTCCTCATTTAGTAGCTTTTCAATCTGAGTATCCGCCCATTGTGCAGCCATTCTCAAAAATTCTGGGTGTTCGTTAGCACAAGGCATTTGAATATAACTAATACCATGATTTTTCTTTTCTAGTCCATGAATAATGTGATGTACATCTAGAAGAGTTTCATGATTTTCTGTAGCAAAACCAATAGGCATAAAGATTATAGCCTTTGCACCGAGTTGAATTAAGTTTTGTGCAGCCTGTGTAGCATTAGGTTGAGTCCATTCAATCAAAGGTGTGTCGTGATTCAACCAACCTACAGATATTAATGGATAGTTGTTCATTAACTCTTCACGCACTGACTCATATAAAGCCTGACTTTCGGTAATCCCAGAGGTAAACCCTTTAGCTTTATGGGGACAACCATGGTTCATTAACACAATACCAATTTCAGAAGCTAGATAAGAATCATCTAACTTAGCGCTAATAATCTCTTCTCTCACCATCTGTGCCATCAACTTAATATAGTCTGGCTCGTTATAAAACGAAGGGATATAGCGCATCCCTTTCACCCAATGTTCTTTCTCGTCGGCTAATTCAGATAAACCCTTATTTACCTGTTCTATAGCAATACCACTAGTAAAAACTGAATCTACTACTAACAGTGGATAAATTAATAGTTTATCAAATCCTCGACTCTTAATTTCTGCTAGCACTTGATTGGGAAGATAAGGTGCACAGAAGTTAAAAGCCTTGAAAACCTTAACATTTTCTCCCCACTTAGCTTGTAAATTTTCTTCGATTCCCGCCCGTTGCTTTTCAAAGATGGCATTATGAGGAGAAATGAAATCGTCATGGGTATGACCCCATTCATGACGATCGAACATTGCTAAAAGTTTTGCTAAAGGTGGGTAAATCCAAGTAGGCACAGGAGCAAATTTTGCTGTCAGTAAATTTAAGGCTTGCTCGTTATAGTTAGCAAAATCTTCATAACTTTCGACTTCACCATAACCCATTAACAATACAGCTACCTTTTCAGGGCTATCTGATTGTTTGTCCTGATGGAAGATTTTTTCGGGAGTTGCAACCACAAGATTTTCCTCAATATAAATGTTATGGAGAGTTAGACGAAATGTTTACAAATAGTATTTGCTAAAATTTCTTAACTCATTAAATATAATTTATCAATTTATCCCATCCCCCGGCAGGGGATATCAAGAGGTATTACAAAATACTCTAGAAAGCCATACTATTGTTATTACAACTACAAGAAAGTTTACTATTTTCTATGCTTTTCATCATAAAATTATATCTTATGATACTTGCTTAAATATTTTTTGTGTATATAAAACCTAAAAATTAAGGATGGGCTATTAATTTAGTTGAATTATAGGAATAGTCCGGCAAAAATATTTATACATCAAGTTATAAACTGAATAAGGATTTCAGACAGAATTTTGGTCATATCTTGCACCAAGAAAGTCATGTAGATAAATAATACTCAGTATTCCCGAGCGCCTAGGACTGGAAGTCCCAGGCTTATAAACG
>JBCCDM010000086.1:0-17545 GCA_039030795.1 Cyanobacteria bacterium P01_A01_bin.84 | reverse complement strand
GTGAACTTCACGCTACAGTGTCAACTACAGCTAGGAAAGTTCTTTATTTTCTCCTTACAAATTCTACTCAATTTATCAATGCCTTCTACTGTACTAACGCTCTAGCTAGTTTTGCTGTTGTAGAAAAAAATACCTCCCCATTCTGTCTGCTGACTGGAAAGAATGGGAGCTTGGGGTAAAACCTGGACCGAATCTTTTGGTGTCGTTAAGTCAACGGCGATCGCCTTTTTTTCCATGATTTTTAAGTAGCGGGACTTAAATTCTCCGAGCGCAAACCTGCTTTTAACATTTAGCAGTATTGGGATATTTTTCGCAACTTTAGATGAGACGGAAGCAGTCTGAAACTATTAATTTAAAAATGTTAAGTAAGTCGGCACAAATAAACCCAACCATGTAACAAAGTGTAAACAAATCTAAAACCTTTGCGATTGCTACGTTTCACTCGCAATGACATATTCTGATTTTTTCACGCCGACCTACTTATTGCAAAAATTCTAATTTAAACAATCAACCCATGAAAGCTGCACGTCTTTATCAAGTAGGAAAACCACTACAAATCGAAGAAATCCCAGATCCAATTCTAAAATCTGGAAGCGCAATTATTCGGGTGCTAAGTTCACATATTCCACCTTTTACCAACGGTGTTTTGTCTGGTGAATTGGGTTATGCTTTACCTCCCTTACCTTTCACACCAGGAGTAAATGCGATTGGGGTTGTGGAAGCTGTTGCAGAAGATGTATTTGGACTAGAAGTTGGTCAGACAGTTTTCTGTGACCCTTATATTTATTCTCCTCGTCATCTTGGTGCAGAATCAGACGCAATTTTGATTGGTTGGACTGGTTTAGCAAGCGCATCTGGACGAATGCAATCCTTGTGGAAGGATGGTGGTTTTGCTCAAAAGGTTGTGCGTCCGGTTGAGTCTTTAACTCCATTACCCAATGCAGAATCTTTTAATCGAGCTCTTTTGGCTAGTTTAAACTATTTGACGGTTTCATACGGTGGTTTGCTCCGTGGTGAATTACGCGCTGGTCAAACACTAATAGTTAATGGAGCGACTGGTGGTTTGGGAGTTATGGCGGTACTATTAGCCTTAGCGATGGGTGTATCTAAAATCGTCGCTGTAGGACGGGATGAACAAACTCTGCAAAAACTTGTGCAAATCGATTCCAAACGAATTATTAGCGCTCGACTCGCAGGAAATTTTTCTGATTATTCCAAACAAATTGCACAAGCTGCAGATGGTGCTGACATGGTTTTAGATGTTCTTGGTGGACTCACAAAACCCGAACCAACAATAGCTGCTATTAATGCTCTTCGTCCCCGGGGTACAGCAGTTTTTGTCGGTGGAGTCAAGACAGATATTCCCTTACCCTACTCAAAAATTATGTTGGAGGAACTTACCATCCGAGGATCTTTTATGTATTCAAAGGATGTACCAGGTGAAATTTACCGGATGATAAGTTCTGGAACTCTCGATATCAGCCCAATCCAAACACATACTTTTCCACTGGACAAGATTAATGAAGCTGTCGATCATGCAGCAAAGTTGAAAGGATTGGAACAGTGCGTTGTTATGCCATAATATCAACTCTATCAATATCCTAGCTTGAAAGTAGGGAGTAGGGAGTAGGGAGTAGGGAGTAGGAAAGTTTAAAAAACCTGTGTAAATCTTAATTCACCTCTCCAAGATAGACGTTAGTAACATAAGTCATATAAACAAAACCTTGTGGGTTCTTAAATTGCTGATATAAATTCTCTAAATCCGAAATAGCTTGTTCGTAAACCTTCCCTTGATGAGGAAAATAAGAACTGCTTTTAGCACGTCCAATAAGTCCGCTTTGATCTAATTCCTGCTGATAAATAAAAGTATATTCTTGAAATGTATTAAAGTAGGTCGTTTGGAATAAAGGTTCCACTGAATTCATCCGCGATTCTGCTGGATGATTATTCGATACTGCACGAATAATTCGGCTATATTCGGCGCTAAATTCGTCATTGCGATCGCGATTATTCCAAACTACGGCTAATCTTCCTTGTGGTTTTAAAATACGGCTAAATTCCGATAAACTCGGTTCGGGATTAAACCAGTGAAAGGCTTGAAAACAAGTTATTAAATCAACAGATGCATCGGGTAAATTAGTTGTTTCTGCGGTTCCATCTTGCCATTCCACCAAAGATTTCAGGTCTTTAATACCCGCGTTTCTCATTGCCTTATTTGGTTCGATAGCAATTACTTTTACACCCCTTTGTGCTAATAATCGTGAGGAAATTCCCGTACCTGCACCAATATCTGCTACTGTAATTGGTATCGTTAGATTTTCTAGGATTTTATCAATTGCTGCTGCTGGATAACTGGGACGATATTTTACATAATCTTCAACTCTATCGGAAAATCTGCTTAAGGGATTTAGTGTATGTAATGGTGTTAGTTCTTCGTTAATTTCACTCATTTTTTTCTTATTTCCTGTTCCCTAAACAAGATTTGCTAAATTTACTCTACTACGATAAACAATATAAACAAAGCCATTGCGATCGCGTTGCTCGCGGTATAAGTTTTCTAAGTCATCAACAAGTTGTTTTTGTACTTCTTCTTGGGGGGAAATGAAGGAGACACTTTTAGCAATACCAATCAATTTTTGTAAATCTAATTCTTGTTTATCAGGAAATTCATAGCAATCAATATTTGTAAAAAATGAACTTTCTTTTACAGGTTCAACTTTAGAATTGAAATCTGTAGGAGGACGATTATTTGCGGCTTTACTAATTAATTCAGAATATTTATTTGTAAACTCATCATCTGTATTTAAATTATTAAAAACTATTGCTAACCTTCCTTGTGGTTTCAGAATGCGATGAAATTCTTTTAGAGTTGGTTGGGGTTTAAACCAGTGAAAAGCTTGAAAGCTAGTTATTAAATCAACCGATGCGTCGGGTAAATTAGTTGCTTCTGCGCTTCCTTCTTTCCATTCCACATTTGGGTGTTTTTCAGCAGCTTCTCTCATTGCTTTATTTGGTTCGATTGCAATTACATTTACATCACGAGAAGCTAATTGACCCGCAGAAATTCCTGTACCTGCACCAATATCTGCTGCTGTGATTGGTAATGTCAAACCTTCGAGGATTTTATCAATTACTGCATCTGGATAAAACGGACGATATTTAGTATAATTTCCTGCTTTATCAGTGAAGCGATTTAAAGGATTAAGATGATATAAGGGTGTGGTGAAATCCATTTATTTGGGAAAATATGTTAAGGAAATATAGAAACGAGAAAGTACATCTAGAAATATACACCTAGAAATATACATCTAGAAATATAAAATTAATCTTCATTTTCGATTTTAAGTGTTTTTATAGTTTCTATTAAACCAGGACTTACGCAAAAGCTATGTAATTCCGTCCGAGACGTTAACGCTTCCGCGTGTCTGATATTATGTCCGGTTAAACAGTTGTCATATCTGTGGGGACTAAGTAATGAGTAATGAGTAAAGAGTAATGAGTAGCATCTTTTCAATAGCGTTATATCGTAACTAATTAAGCGGACTTGATATGATAGGATTTATGCTTTCCTACACGTAGTGACCGAAACAATTCAAAATTCAAAATTCAAAATTCCGGCATTAAAAAGAATATGGAGAAGCGGGTGATAAGCAATATTTTGATGTTTTACATCTCACTGGTCATGGGACAATAAAGGAAGATGGTACACCGGTTTTTATTACAGAATCGACAACCGGTGAAGCTGTAGAATCCACTGCTAGGGTTTTTGGTTGGTTACAAGAAACCGGGGATTCTTTGTTAATAAATCCTTCTTTAACCAATCCTTTTTTACTAATATTAGACGACTTTGAAAACAACTTAGAACCCCGCAATGATGCTTATATATTAAAACCAGAAGCCGCTAGGGTATTATCATCTTTAGTGTGGGCAATTAGCCAAACTTACGCATCCCATCGGATAATCATTACCAGTCGTTATGACTTTGAATCAAATGATGTACACAGCTTCTATAAGCAACCCTTAGAAGGAATGCGGGGTGCAGACTTGCGAAAAAAGCTTAGTCGTCTCACTGCTTTTAATCTAGATACTTTTAATTTAGAGAATAGAGATAATCAAGCAAAATCTCAGGTAGATGAGACGTTAAAAGTACAAGCTCAAAGATTAGCAGATGGTAATCCCCGCTTGTTGGAATGGTTGGATAAAGTATTGCAATCTAATGTTGATGTTGCAGAAATTTTAAATCGACTGGAAACCGATCCTGTAGAATTACGAGAACAAGTTTTAGCAAAAGAATTGTTGCAGCAAATGGATCGTACCATGCGGGATATGTTGCAACTTGGTTTGGTGTTTGAATTACCCGTACCCAGGGAAGCTTTAGAAGTCGTTTGTGAAAGTATTAATGATTTAAATAAATCTAATTTAGATAATAACTATATAAATAAAGCGGTAGCCTTGGGATTATTAGAAGTTAGTCCCGATCAATCACTAAGAGTACCAAGAATTTTACCTTTAAAGAAATTAAATCCTGACTTACCCACAGATAATGACATGACAGTCATTGCGACGAAAGGAAGCAATCTCGAAATATTTAAAACCGCAGCAAAGATTCTATATCGCTTATGGTGGGAAAATGCAAAAAGCTCCACAGAAGAACAATTATTAGAAATTCATCGTTTAGCTTTGCTGGGGAAAGAAACAGAAATTGCTGGTAATTTAGCATCCACAATAGCAAATATCTGGACAAATCAAAGCCGCTTCCGAGAAGCTGTAAACCTTTGTAAGTCAACCTTAGAAATAACAGAAGATTACCATATTCTTAGAGGAATGGGTTATTGTCAAAAACAATTGGGTGAAGCTGAAGAAGCATTAAAGAATTACCAGCAAGCTAAAACACTTTGTCCCTTGGAAGACGAAATAGGGACATCATCTATTAATTATTACTTAGCAGGTGTCTACGCTCAGCAGGGAAATGTAGAAGAAGCGATCGCACTCTCCAAACAATCTTTGGAGATAAAAGAAAAAATAGGTCATGCACAAGGGAAAGCTGCTCTCCTACATCAACTTGCAGGTATTTACACTCAACAGGGAGATGTTAAAGAAGCGATCGCACTCTACAAACAATCTTTGGAATTATATGAAAAAATAGGTCATGCACGAGGAAAAGCTGCTTCCCTACATGAAATTGCAAGAATTTACGCTCGACAGGGAAATATAGATGATGCGATCGCACTCTACAATCAATCTTTGGAATTATATGAAAAAATAGGTAATGCACAAGGAAAAGCTGCTTCCCTACATCAACTTGCTATAATTTACGCCCAATAGGGAAAAATAGAAGAAGCGATCGCACTCTACAATCAATCTTTGGAATTATATGAAAAAATAGGTAAATTTAATCAACTTCTGCAAAAATATCCAGAAGCACAACAGTTACATCAACAGATGGAATCAGCAGACGAAGATACAAGGAATCAAATTATTTCTCGGTTAAGGGAATTGATGAATGATGAGTATGGAAACGGATAATATTTGTCTAAAAAAAGAATTAACACAGAGCAAAGAAGCAATGAAAGCAATTAAAGTAACAGGAACTATTAATACAGATTGACAGCTGATTTTAGATAATCCCATAACTACAGATAAAAACTGTCTCATTCGCTTGAAAATCATTAAAGCTTAAATCAGCTATACGGTTTTCGATAGCTTTAATAGCTTGTATCATATCCTGTACGCGAAAACACCAATTTCTAGAAGGCACGAATTATATCCTTAGTAGATGGTTCTCTCAAATTTTCTCGTAAACTATCCAAAGTTCCCATATCAACTGAAGCTTTTAATATATCTTCTAGATAAAGCTTTACTTTTATGAATTCAAATAACCCTATCTCACTATTAAACTCCACAAAAAAATCTACATCGCTATCTTCTCTTGCTTCATTTCTTGCAACTGAACCAAATAAATCTAGAGACTTCACTCCCATTTTTTGCAATTGTTCTCGATGCTTTTCAACTATCTCTAATACTTCATCACGTTTCATAAAAAGCTCTCAGCAGTTTCAAAACCTAGATTTAATTTCAAGATATCATCTACATGGTAAATAGTACATATGTTTTGATGATTCTTTATCCGGACTTACGCAACGAAGATTTATCATTAATGTTGAAAAACATTTTCTGTCATTGCGAGCGGAGCGAAGCAATCGCAAAGTCTAGATGCTGCGATTGCTTCGTTCCTGTCCTTCAGACACGCTACGCGAACGCAATGACAACTTGACTCTTAATAAATTTTAAAAATTGGGATGTTCCTAATAAAATCTACCCCTTGCACATGACGTTACGTCAGGTTTTAGGATGAATTCATCAACCGCATTTCTCTGGTAAAACAAGCGGAGGTGAAGATGTCTGAAGCGATGAAAATAGGTGAATTAGCAAAGCAAACGGGACTTTCAATTCGGACTTTGCATTATTACGATGAGATTGGATTGCTTTGTCCTTCCGATAGAAATGATATTGGACACCGATTATATAGCGACAAAGATATTATCCGATTACAGCAAATTCTATCATTACGACAACTTGGTTTTGCTTTAAAAGAGATTCGTGAATGTCTGGAAAATCCTGATTTTTCGCTTTCCCAAGTTATTAATTTACATCGAGACAGAATTCGAGAGCAAATCGGTTTATCTCATACTTTACTCGAACGCTTGAATGGAGTTGCTAGAGAATTGCAAACAACTGAATCAGTTGCGGTTGAAAACCTAATTCAAGTTATGGAGACGATTACTATGTCAGAGCAATATTTTACACCGGAGCAGCAGGAAGTTATTGAAGCAAGATTTCAAGATGTGGAGCCGGAATGGCAAGAATTGATAACTAGAGCGCGGGATGAAATGAATAAAGGTACGGATTTCAATAGTCCTTCGGTACAAGAGCTAGCAAGGATTTGGCAGTGGAGCATGAAAAATCTGATTCGTGGAGATTCGCATATTTATGAGTCTTTTATCAAGGCTTATCAACAGCAGGGTGGGGAAGCCGCTAGTTGGGGTGCAATGGATACAGCTACTTTTGAATATATACTGAAAGCTGCTTCCTTTTTATCAATTGCTGAAGAGGTAAATATATTCATGTCGAGTATATCGGAGGAAAATTTTACCTCAGATGCTTTGCAAGTAATTAATTTAGGATTAAATGCAGTTAAAGAATTAAATTATGATTTTTACGGTACGGAAGGATTGCTGTTGGGATTTTTAGCAGAAGATAATGGTGTTGCGACGACGATTTTGAAAGCTGCTGGGGTAGATTTTGAAACAGTACAAAATCTCATTGTAAAATTATTAGGAAAACGGACTCTTGGGGAATTAACTATTCTGGAAAATATTCCTTTTGCTCCTAGAATGAAAAGAGTTTTTGAACTTGCTCGTGAATCAGCAACAAAATCAGGAAGAAAACAGATTAATTCAGAAGATTTACTATTAGGTATATTAGAAGAAGCGAAGAGAGGGGGAGGAGTCGCAACTTATATTATTAAGGAGAGGTTGGGAATTGATTTAATTGATTTAGAACAACAGTTAAGATTAGCAATGTCTGAGTAATTAGTATTTTTATGCTTCTTTTCTATTTATTTTCTACTTCAATTTTTTCAGAAAACAAACAATTCTATCAACCTCTTCAAATCCTAGAGCTTTGTGAGCAGTAATACTAATTTCATTATCTATTTCAGCATCGCTTGCCAATTCCTCAAATCCGTTTGCTATTGCCCAATTTTGGGCATTCTCAATTAATTTTTTACCGTAACCCTTGCCTCGGATATCTGAATCAATATACCATCCTTCTATATAAGGAACTTGTGTTGATGCGGTACCTTCTGCATAGTTACGAATATTTAGTTCAATAAAACCACCCAATTTACCGTTACTTCTTTCTATAATAAATACTTCAACAATATCTACTTCTTGTTGAGTAAAGTATTTATCGATATATTCTATATGTTCTTCTAGAGAGTCAGACCAAAGTGAGTTTCTCATTCTAGCCCACTCATCTCTATCAGTGAAACTGACATTTCTGATTTTCATATTATTTATTCATATTATTTAAATTATGAATTGAATTAAGAATTAAATTACAAATTAAATTATGACTAAAAAACCAACATTACACTTCTTATGTGGAAAAATGGCTAGTGGAAAATCAACTTTAGCAAAGTCATTAGCGACTGAGAATAATGCAATTTTGATGTCTGAAGATGTTTGGTTATCCCATCTTTATCCAGAAGAAATTCATGATTTAAATGACTACATTAAATATTCGCGTCGCTTAAAATCAATTTTGACTCCACATATCAAAGATATTCTCGTTCAAGGGATATCAATTGTTCTTGATTTTCCTGGAAATACTCCTTCACAAAGAACTTGGTTTCGCTCAATATTCGAGTCAGTGGAAGTAAATCATGTTCTTCATTACATAATTGCATCCGATACACTTTGTAAACAGCAATTAAAAATAAGAAGTCAAGATAAACCGGAAGGTTCAGCATTTACTACCGAAGAAGAATTTGCAGCAATAACAAAATTTTTTCAACCTCCGACACCTGAAGAAAAATTTAATATTAAGACTTATGAGAAGGATTAAAAATTTTATGTAGTACGTTGTAACATTAAGCCATATTAATGTACTAACAAAAACTTGCACCAAAAATTTACGGTATGAATTCTACCCTCACAATTCGTCCTGCAAAACGTGACGATACTGACACGATAATGAATATAGCTCAAGCAATAGGTTTATTTGAAGGGGAGGAACTTGAAGAACTTGGTAATATGCTTTCTGGGTACTTTGAAAATAGTCTTGGTGAGGGACATTCTTGGGTAGTTTGTGAAGATGGTGGAGTGGTGGGAGTGACGTATTTTGCTCCTGAACAATATGCTTATGGTGTCTATAATCTGTACTTTATAGCGGTTCATCCCCAGCATCAAGGAAAGGGAAAAGGTGCTGCAATATTGAAGTATGTAGAGAAGACTTTAACCCAAAAAGGTGAGCGTTTATTATTAGTAGAAACCTCCGGTTTACCAAACTTTGAGCTTACCCGAAAGTTTTACCGCAAGCAAGGATACGAAGAAGAAGCACGAATTCGGGATTTTTATAAAGCTGGTGACGACAAGATAATTTTTCGTAAAGCGTTAGTTAATTCGTAGTATTTAATTATTGGCTAATGCCAGAAATTATTGCAACTTTCCTCAAAGCGCTTTCCGGTAGCTACCAGGTGTCATACCTGTATGTTTGCGAAATACTTTCGTAAAGTGACTTTGACACCTAAAGCCAATTTCAT
Source organism: Cyanobacteria bacterium P01_A01_bin.84 (assembly GCA_039030795.1). Taxonomy (GTDB): domain Bacteria; phylum Cyanobacteriota; class Cyanobacteriia; order Cyanobacteriales; family Nostocaceae; genus JBCCDM01. Next base: position 8,220 of record JBCCDM010000086.1, on the reverse strand, counting down.
AACAAACTTCAGAGATTGACAGTCGGCGATTTTTGAAAAGAAATTTTGCTTTTTCGACGTGACAAGCTGTAATATCAAGTCCGCTTAATTAGTTACGATATAACGCTATTGAAATTCGGGTAGTGCTATTTATTACTCCTTACTCCTTACTTATTACTTAGTCCCCACAGATATGACAACTGTTTAACCGGACATAATATAAATATAACGTGATGTTAACTTTGTATCGTTTCTCTTTAATCTGACTACAGATATAAACCAATGGTTACTTACGAGGACGTTGTACTTGAGTTGGCAATTTCAGGCATCAGGTATTTAATCTATATTCTCGTTCTAAGATCGACATTACTTTTAAATCAATAAAACAATTTTCTTGCTTGAGGCTTTCACGATGTATGCCTTCTTCAATAAATCCTTCAGATAGATAAAGATTACAAGCTTTTATGTTGTTAATGATTACTTCCAGCCATAGTCTGTGAGCTTGATAACGATTAAAAACTAAATCTTGAATCAAACGAATCGTCTGTCTGCCAATACCGCGTCCTTTCTGTTGAATTACGATTCTTTTAAACTCAATGCTGCGATCTATATTAGTAATTCCAACTAAGATAACATAACCTAAGATTTTATCCTCTGAAACTATTTTAAGATGAGCGATATCAGGGTTATCGAGGGCTGCAAGGTGTTTTCTCCTCTCCCAATGGCGAATATATGGAGCATTCTCTGGGTCGGTTTCCATCGCTAAAATTATTTCTAAATTTTCGGGTAAAGTTGGCAAAAGAGATATTTGTGATGAGGACATAATTTTATTTACAGGTTTTTATAAACGGTTTCCTAAGAGTCGTTAGTAAGTCTTAATTATCCACAAGAACTTACCGAATTTGACTGGAACGATCGGCTTTGGACGGGAGGCTGCGTCTCAGCCCTACCGCCAGGGGTACTATCCACGACTGGAGAAGTCAAAGTTAAAGGACATTCCTGGATTGTTTGCGACGATAATGGAATAGTGGGAGTCGCTTATTTTGCTCCCGAACAGTACGCTTATGGTGTTTATAATCTGTACTTTATAGCGGTTCACCCCCAGCATCAAGGGAAGGGAAATGGTGCTGCAATTTTGAAGTATGTAGAGAAAACTTTAAGAGAAAAAAGTGAGCGTTTATTATTAGTAGAAACTTCCGGTTTACCAAACTTCGAGCTTACCCGAAAGTTTTACCACAAACAGGGATACGAAGAAGAAGCACGAATTCGGGATTTTTATAAAGCTGGTGACGACAAGATAATTTTTCGTAAAGTACTGTAAAAAATACGTAAAAACTTCCTGATAACGAAACATACGTCTAATATATCGCGTCAAAAATTACATCCAATACTCATACATCAGATAACTAAGTATTAGTATTTGCATAGTATTTGTATATTATTTGCATGAGTTTATTTGCTTGAGAAATATATATTTGTGAATCAGAATATTTTTATTTCAAAACTGAGAAAATAAAGTATTTTAGGCACTTTATAAAGCTTATTTCTCTGATGATAATTTAAAGCAAAACCTAAATATTCCTATGAAAAAAGTAATTACAGCGATCGCATTAGGATTTGTAGTCACAGCTAGTCTATCAGAACCAGCACAAGCAAATCGTCGTTTCTGTATTGTTAGTGAAATTGATAGAAGTGTAGTTTGTGGTCGGGAAGCAAATAGGTACCAATATCAGGAGTACGACAGACGGTACCGCAATCGTTATCCAGACTCTAGAAGGGATACCTATCGTAGCAGACGTGAAGTTAGAAGAAGAGTTAGCAGAATCTATCGAGATGTGCTGGGTCGTCGGGGCGATCGCGAAGGTGTGAGAACATATGCAAGACGGGTTATGTCAGGGGGATGGAGTTTTAGGAAAGTTCGCAAAGACATAGCTCAATCACAAGAAGCAAGAGAAAGGATAAATCAGATTTATAGAGAAGTTCTTGGACGTGATGCAGATTCTAGAGGATTGAGAACCTACAGAAAGCGCTTAGAAAGAGGTTGGTCTTTAGATAAAGTACGTAGAGAAATAAGAAGAAGCACAGAAGCTAGAAGAAGAAGGGGAGAAATTTAGACCAATTTAATTAAAATGCGATAGATGGATCTCCGTAGAGACGTTTCGTGGAACGTCTCTACTATTTAATGTGAATAATCTATAAGTAGTTAGACAGAATTAATTACACAATATCATTACGAATGGAGCGGAGCGGAATAACGCAATCGCAATGACTGTAAATATTTTTGTCCATTTACTTATATTCTGGAAATTGTTTTAATTAATTAGAAAATTAGTAGAAAATTATTTAGTTGATAACTTTGATATATTCTTTGTTAGAACAATTAACTTTAATTAAGCTGATGAGATTAAAAGTTGCTAGAGTTGGTGATTCAACAGCGATAATATTACCTCCAGAACTTCTAGAAAAGTTTAATATTGGTAAAGGTGATACGCTTTATGTTACCGAAACACCAAGAGGATTTGAACTTAGCGTTTATGATGAAGAATTTGTACAACAGATGGATATCGCTGAATCGGTAATGCTTGAAGACAATAGTGTTTTGCGGAAGTTAAAAGATATTGTATAGATATTTATAAAAATATTGTAATTAGTACAGATATATTTAAAATGGTACTAATAAAAAGTTTCGCGTAGGAAACTAAGAATGGGTACCAATGTCAGTATTAGGGATGCTTCTTTACAGCTTGCAATCAGCGAACAGCAGGTTAGAAGTCTTTGCAGACAAGGAAAAGTAACTGCTGAAAAAATTGGGAATACGTGGGTAATTGACCGAGACAGTCTTAGTAAGTATGGTCTTTTATCATCTCGTAGATTAGCAGAGAATCATGCTGCCTATCATATAAGTAGGAAAGATAAGCGACCCATAGCATTAAGTTTCTTCTCTGGTGCAATGGGTTTGGATATTGGTATTGAAAAAGCTGGATTTAACGTTCGTCTTGCTTGTGAAGTAGATAAGTTTTGTAGACAAACAATTGCTTTAAATAAACCCAATACTGCTTTGTTGGGAGATATAAATGATTATCAACCGGATGATATTTTAAAAGCAGCCAAGCTGACAAAGGATGATGATATTGATTTAATTATTGGTGGACCTCCTTGTCAAGCATTTAGTACTGCTGGAAAAAGGAAAGGTTTTAATGATGATAGGGGAAATGTTTTTCTCAAATATCTGGATATAGCGTTATCTTTACGACCTAAATATATAGTAATTGAGAATGTAAGAGGTTTATTATCTTGTCCTTTGAAACATAGACCTCACGACCAAAGAGGAGAAGGATATCCCGATATTTCGCTTGATGAGTTCAAAGGGGGAGCATTAAATTTTATCATCAGTAAGTTAAATAAAAATGGTTATGCTTATTCTTTCAATTTATATAATTCTGCAAATTTTGGAACTCCTCAGATAAGAGAACGGGTAATAATTATTTGTTCTAGAGATGGTAAAATAGCGCCTTTTTTAGTACCGACTCATTCAGAGGATGGTAAATATGGATTACCAAAATGGAAGACTTTAAAATCGTGTATTCAGAATATTAATAAACATAACCATTTGAATTTTCCTGAAAAGCGTTTGAAATATTATAGAATGCTTAAACCGGGTCAAAATTGGCGATGTTTACCGGAAGATTTACAGAAGGAAGCTATGGGTAAATCCTATTATTCTGGAGGTGGAAAAACGGGTTTCTTCAGAAGATTAGCTTGGGACAAACCTTCTCCTACATTAGTAACACATCCAGCGATGCCAGCAACAGATTTAGCTCATCCGGAAGAGGATAGACCTTTATCGATTCAGGAATACAAAAGGATACAGGAATTTCCTTTATATTGGGAGTTAGCAGGTCCTTTGATTCAAAAATATAAACAGGTAGGAAACGCTGTTCCAGTTAGTTTGGGTTTTGCAGTAGGGAAGTTAATTTTAGACTTAATTAATGGGAATGAAATAATTCAGTTTGATGATTTTAAATTTTCTCGATATCAGAATACAAGTCATTTGGATTGGGAAAGACATTTTTTAAGCCAATTGAAGAAATATGAAAGTAATTATGTACAGCAAGAGCTTATTTTTTATTGATATATTTACTTTCTCAAGCGTGATTTTTCTTTTGTTAAATATTGCTCAACAAAAGCAATAAAACCTTTTTCTGAAAGTTGATACCCTTTCATTAATTCCGGTAGATTGTCCCAATTAGTTCCTCCCTTTCTTGAAAACGAACGAAACCACTTTTGTATTTGAGTTCCGTTACGAATTGCACTGCTAGATGAATTTTCAGTGTTATCCCTATTTTTTATTTGTAATGCTAACCATTTTTGATTTTCATCCTTACTAATAAAATCAATAGCTTTGATAAAATCACCACAGCACCAACACCAACCTTTTTCTCGTAATACTGAATCTAAATACCTTTCAAGAAGAGAACCGACGCAATTTTCAGCACACATAGAGTGTTGATGCTCTATTTTGATTCGTTCGCATTTTTCTGGTGAATAATCGTAAGCATATTGCATTACAATACTCACCATTTCATCAGGTAGTGTTTTTGGTTCAGCAGGAAAGTCTGATTTTCTAAACCCATTAAAATACTTTTGAGCAAGAGCTTTTAAACCACTTTCATCACTAACACTAGGTTTATTTTTAGTTCTCCAAGACAATCGGTCAGGATTATCGTTTAAAAATCTGCAAATTTCTATGAATGCTGTATCTAATCCTTTTTCTTCTGGATTGTTGTTATTTATAAATTCATCAACAACTTGTCTCGCTAATTCCTCATTGAAACTCAATTTATACCACCTTTCCATTAAATAGAAACTTGTTAACTACTCCTTTATATTTCAATTTGAACTAACAATCCTAACCTTGCTCCTTCTATCCGAAAACCCATTCTTCCCAAACCGAGATTTAATCAAATAATAAGCAGCAGGAACGAAGTAAAGAGCTAGTAAAGTAGCTCCCACAACACCCCCCGCGATCGCTACTGCTAAGGGGGGCCAAAATTCACCTCCGGAAAGCAATAATGGGACAAAACCGATTGCTGTGGTTAATGTTGTGGTGAGTACGTGACGGGTGGAGTGTAATACTACTTTTTGGATTGCTTTGGGATTTCCAGTTTTTGCGATGGGATGGTTGGAAATTGCGCTGAGAACCACAATCGAGTCGTTGACCGCTACCCCAATTAAACCTACACTACCGATAATTGGGTTGAAACCGAAGGGATAACCAAATAACCAGATAGAAAATAAACCCAAACCAAATGATGCGATCGCGACTATTCCAATAACTCCTGCAAGTAGGAAGGAACCGAGAGAAAGTACTAATGTTGCTACCATGAGAATAATTAAAACTCCCACGGTGGAAACTAAACCACCCACAGCATCGTTTCTTTGTTCTTGTTCTCCACCAAATTCAAATCTGTAACCGTTGGGTAAGGAGAATTTACTATTTTCTAATTGGGTTTGAAATTTATTTAAAATTTCTGCTGGTAAGACTCCAGCATTAAGAAAAGCTTGTACCGTATTGACTCTTCGTCCGTTGTAGTGGGTAATTTGTGCGAGTTCTGGTTTTAATTGAACTTTACCCAAGGAGGAAAGAGGAATATTAGGGAGGGGATTGTTTCTATTTCTATTAGTATTAGGAGAATTTGCGAGTAAGTCCAAAGAAGAGATTTGTGATAGGTTTCCTCGTTCCTGATTTTTCAAACGTACTCTCACGGGTAATTCTTCGTTTCCTTCTAATATTGAACCACCCACTACACCTTCTAAGGAATTATCTAATTGTTGAGCAATAGTTGTCCGATTTAATCCTGCGAGAAGTGCTTGTTCTTCGTCTACTTGGAATTCAATTTGGGGTTGAATTTCATCTAAACTTGCGCGGGTATGGGTTACGTCTTTTATATCTACTAATATTTGTCTAACTTGTTCTCCTAATGATTGTAGTTTTTCGATATTGGAACCATAAATCCGCATTTCAACGGGAGCATCAAAGGGAGGTCCTTGTTCTAATTGTCTGACGACAATTCTTGCTGAGGGGAAATTTTTATCGAGTTGGGTTTGTAATTTTTTAGTTATTGAAGTAGAAGTCAGAGAATTTAGTTGTACTAAAGCTTGAGCGTAATTTGCTTGTTGTTCTTTTCCACCAGTTAAGTTGTAGTAAAACGAGGGAATACTACTACCCAACAACCAGTGAACTTCTATTACTTCAGGATTATCTATAATTTTTTGACGTATTTGTTTGATTAAATTTTGGTTTTTTGCAAGGGAAACTGAAGCGGGTAATTCCATTTCAATTTGCAGTTGGTCTCTATCTGCTGCTGGGAAAAATTGCTGTCTCAGACTACCTGCTTGAATAAATCCTGTTAATGGAATTAATAATGCTAGTAATATTGATAAAATTGGTTTTGCAATCGTAAATTTTACGGTTCGTCGATACAAGTTATTCAGAACCGGAATAAAAATACCTTTTTGTAGCCAAGATATATCTTGTTTTTTGTCTTGTTTCTCATCTTTATACTGATGGAACTTAGCGCTGAAGGTAGGAATAATTGTTAAGGAAATAAATAGAGAACAGCAGACAGCGACAATCACGGTAATTGCAATTGTTCCTACGAATTCCCCCGTACTTCCGGGTAATAATGCAATTGGTAAAAAGGCTAGAACGGTGGTTAATGTTGAGCTTAATAAGGGAATTGCTAAATTTTTGATACTTTGTGCGATCGCTGCTTTTGGTTTAGCTCCCCCTCGTAATTCATTTTGAACTTCATCTACCATCACGATTGCATTATCAATCAAAATTCCCAAAGCTACAATCAATCCGGTAATCGACATTTGATGCAGAGGAATATTTAACCAATTCATCCACCCAAACACCATAAATACTGATAGAGGTAGAGCAGAGCTAACGATGATTGCACTTTTTACACCCATCATAATTACGGTGACAGCGAACACTAAACCTGCTCCTAAAAGTAGATTTAAAATTAAACTATCTAATCTTTCGGTGACGTAATTACTTTGAGTAAAAATAACCGGTAAACCAATACTTTGAGGTAATTCTGATTTAAATTCACCTATCTTTTTGTCTGCAATTTCCGACCATAAATCCAATCTTCTACCCGATTGTACGTGAACGGCTAAAACAACACCAGGATGACCGTTTAATAAAGCGAGTTCGTTTGCTGGTTCTTTAATTCCCTTACGAATAGTAGCGATATTTTGTAAGGTTACAAATTGACCTTGAGAACCAAAATTAATCGGAATTTGTCTAACTCTAGCTAAAGTATCTAATTCCCCTGCAACTTGAATCAATAAGTTATTATCTTTATCCCGTAACTGTCCTGCAGAAACTTTAGAATCACTTTGAGCAATTTCCTGGGATAAATCCCTTGCAGTTAAGTTATAACTAGCCAAAGCTTCGGGATTAATTTCAACTATAATTTCCTCATTTGGGTCGCCAAAAATTTCTACTTCCTCAGTCCCCGAAATAGCTTCTAAACGTTCTTTAAAAACCTCAGCTTGTCGTCGTAAAATTCCATAATTAGGTTTATCATCTTGCTTCCAAGTCAAACCAGCAATCAGAGCATAAGCTTTAATTTTAACCTCCTCTAATTCCGGCTCGGTAATATTAGCGGGTAAATCTACTTTTACCTCATCAATTTTATTTCTAACCCGCGTCCAAACAGAGTCTACTTGTTGTTTACTGATATCATCTTGTAATTCAATTGTAATAATTGAGCTACCAGTTCGAGAAGTTGATTCAAAACTATCAATTTCCTCAATTTCTGTGAGTTTATCTTCAATTTTTTCTGTCACCAAAGCTTCGACTCTTTCTGCTTCAGCACCAGGAAAAAAAGTACTAACTACAGCCACACGAGAAATCAATTCCGGGTCTTCTAATCTAGGTAAAGTAAAGTAAGAAGAAATTCCCCAGACCGCGATTAAGATAATAGTTAGAATTAGTAAGCGAGTATTACGGTAGAAAAGAGTGAACATGGAATTTAGAATTTAGAATTTAGAATGAATGATTTGTTTTTGTAGGGTGCATTAAGACGGGTGCATCCCAGTTTTTATTTTTTAATGAGATAATAACCGTCATTGCGTTGATGAGGTCTTCCCAAAGGCTGAGGAATGATGTTAGTTATAAACTTTGCGATTGCTTTGCTCCGCTCGCAATGACATTCAAAAAAGTGG
>JBCCDM010000085.1:0-17784 GCA_039030795.1 Cyanobacteria bacterium P01_A01_bin.84 | reverse complement strand
TGGAAATATCGTAAGCTTGATCAGATATTTAATCCGATACCTTGTAACGGTAGGACTATAGCAAAGCCTATTTTAAGGCTTCTAGATTAAAGCTTTTGATAAAAAATTATGCTCCTTTTTATCTGAACTTTTAATTTTTATTGACACGGTCAAAATTTTTATCAAAAGTTATTCTACTACCAAGCTTATAACGCATCTTAGAACCAATACCTGGAACTCTTTCTAAATCAGCGACAGATATAAATGGTTTTTGCTCGCGAGTAAGAATAATTTGCTTTGCGAGCTTTTTACCTATACCCGGAAGAGATTGTAATTCTTCTAAAGTCGCAGTATTAGGATTAACTAAACTAATATTTTTTTCTTTTGAAGGAGTTATTATTTTCGGACATTGTTTATTTTGCGATTGAATTTTCTCTTGAACTTTCCTTGGTATTCCCCGAGAAGAATTTTTATAAAGCCGTTCAAATTCTCTAATATAATGGGCTGCAACTACAGGATTTTCAATAATTAATAAAGTTTCATCATTCTTGTAATTAGCAGCATCAGACCAGTTGTGAGAACCTGTAATCACCTCTTTACCATCTATGACGGAAAATTTATGATGTAAAAGGTCGCCTTCTGATAGTATAGGTACACCCACAGTGTTAATCGGTTTACTCCAAGGTTGATTATCTGGTTCGTACTTACATTTTTGGCTTAGAGCAACCCCCATCATATCTAAACCTTCGCTATAGGAACGATAAGCAAAGTCTTTTTCAATCAATGCTCTAATTTTTATCTTATTTAAATGACGCTTTTCTAAGATATTCGCTAATCTTTGCTCTGAAAATACAAATAAAGCCAGGTCGATAGCTTTTTCTCCATCAGCTAAAGTCTTACCTATTAATCCATTACTAGTTTTTAACCAGGGTAATGTTGGTGAAACAGGAGAAAATTTTAGGGTAATCTTATTTTTACCTAAAGTAATTTTTTGAGCCTTCCGAAATAGCTTTTTAAGACCAAACTTACTATCTAATTTTTTACCAACTCCATCACCCCACATTAAGTTAAATTCTTCTTGAAATAAAGATGCAAGTTTAGGACTATCAATTTTTAAAAGATTATTAGCATTGCCCAAACTTTCTATTTTATTTGTATCTCCATGAATTCCACTTCTGGTAAAATTTGCAGAACTAACTATTACTATCCGATTGTCTACTAAAAGAAACTTATGATGCATTAATCCGCTACCTTTAGAACCATCTGCGGTGTCATCAATAACAGGTATTTTGGCATCCTGTAAAATAACTAAAGCATCTCTTTGCTTAAGTTCTTCTAAACTAAGCTTGCTATCTTTATTTATATCCGTAAAATGTTGAAATTCTTGGTACCGTTTTTTTTCTCTGACAGATAAGCTATTGATATTACTACTACTAAACCTACTCCAAGAACGGCTATATTGATGTTCTAAAATCACCCTAACTTTTACCCCTGCTTTGTGTCTCTCAACTAATGCTTCGGCTATCTTAGGTAAATTTAATTCTTGTACTGCTAAATCTACTGATGACTGAGCGCGAGAAATAGTGTTAATAATTTCTCCTTCTAGATTATCCCCATGTCGCTTTCTTTTTCCATATTCTTCTTCATATTGGGAAGATTGAGAATAGTTAAAGTAAACTTTAATAAATGGGTCTTGTGGTAAAGGTTTTAGAGTAGAAGTAGACGATTTGACTTGTACGCAGCCATATAAAATAAACGTCAGTAAAAAAAATTTATAAAAAAGTCGTTTGGTAGAAAACAAATGCACGATATTCTGATAATAGTAAGTAATAAACTAACCTTCTTTATATTGCCCATTTATTCCATCAAAATACGACTATTCTCCTTAACTGCTGTTTCCCATAGATAAAAATAGCTTTATAAACTGGGTCAAATATCATCCCATTAGATTCTCAGCAGGTATACAAAAATTTGTCATTATTTGTCAGCTTGAGTGTATACGCTGAAAAGAAAGACACCCCTTGAAGCACTTATGTTTTCACCAATTTCCTATGCAAATTTATTTAGATTACAGTGCGACTACTCCCACCCGTCCGGAAGCGATCGCGACTATGAAAGCTGTGATGAAAAATCAGTGGGGCAACCCTTCGAGTTTACATGAATGGGGACAACGTTCAGCAACTATCCTAGAACAGGCTAGAATGCAAGTTGCTGCTTTAATAAATGCTCCAGCAGAGTCTATGATTTTTACTTCAGGGGGTACTGAAGCAAATAATCTCGCACTTATGGGTGTTGCCCGTTGGTATAACCAACCCCAACATATTATTATTTCTGATGTAGAACATTCGGCAATTTCCGAACCCGCTCGATTATTAGAAAAACGCGGTTGGGAAGTAACTCGTTTAAGCGTCGATAGTAAAGGTAGGGTCAATCCCCTCGACTTAAAAGCGTCTTTACAAGAAAACACCGTCCTAATTTCAGTCATTTATGGACAGAGTGAAGTCGGAACTGTACAACCTATCGAAGAACTAGGAAGTATTGCTCGTAGTGCAAATATATTGTTTCATACTGATGCTGTACAAGCTGCTGGAAGATTACCCATAGATGTTCAAAAATTATCAGTAGACTTACTTAGTATATCTAGTCATAAAATATATGGACCCCAAGGAGGAGGAGCCCTTTATGTTCGTCCCGGCGTGGAGTTAGTACCCCTACTATTAGGTGGCGGTCAGGAAATAGGTTCTCGTTCTGGAACTCAGGCTGTGCCAATAATTGCAGGCTTTGGTACAGCAGCTGAATTAGCAGCCCAAGAATTACCAGTAGAAACACCAAGGTTAATTGAGCTACGTAATAGACTATGTGCGAAATTATCTGATATACCCGGTCTCATCCCTACCGGGGACTTAATGCAGCGTTTACCCCATCACGTTAGTTTCTGTTTAGAACAAGCTGATGGAGAAAAAGTCACAGGTAAAACCATAGTTAGACAAATGAACCTTGCCGGTATTGCCATCAGTGCTGGTGCAGCCTGTAATAGCGGCAAACTCAGTCCCAGTTCTATTTTACTAGCTATGGGCTTTAAGGAAAAAGTAGCATTAGGTGCGATTCGTCTGACATTAGGGAGATATACCACCGAAGCAGATGTTGATTGGGTCGCAATGGTTTTTAAACAAATATTAGAGCGACTTACACCTGTAGAATTAGTTGTTAGTAGGTGAGTGGTGATTGGAAAGTGGTAATAGGTAATTGATAATTGGTAATTGGTAATGATTTATGTATGAGTGCAGCTAACAAATAAGTACTCAAAGTCTCCAAGTCCCCTTTCCCCTATCTTCTTAAATTTCCAACTAATTCTTAATTTCTGAACATTTAACTTCTGAAAATTTAACTTCTGAAAATTTAACTGCTGAAAATATTTATAATATGACACAATTGCCAAAAACCTTAGAAGAAGCTGTTATACAATCTCAACAAGCAACTCAAGCAGCTATTGATGATGGTTACAGAAGATTACAAGTAGAATTGCTGTTCCCAGAGTTAAAAATAATGCCGGTAGCACAGCAATTTTTACCAGTGTTTGCAGAATATAAGGATAAGCTGAAAGTTTTTTTTGCTGACGCTGGTAGTGGTGCTTTAGCAAAACGTGACTGGGCAGAAATTCCTTTTCAAATCCAAGATATAGGTACGGGAAGGTCGGTTGCTGCTGAAGAAAAAATTCAGTCAGAAGACGAAGTATTTGCTTTTATCTCTCCCACTTCTGTAGAAGTACCCGAACTAGAAAAACTCTGCAACGAAATAGGCGATCGCCCTTTTGTGATGCTCAATCCTCGTTTAGAAGATTCGGGTGTAGTAGGTATTGGTTACGCTGCAAGAAAAACCCGCGAGCGTTTCATCAACACCATAGATTCATGTTATTACCTGCGTCCCATCTATGACGAAGCTGCTCTATTTCGCTGTTACCCTGGAATTTGGGAAGTGTGGGTGAAAAAAGGCGAAGATTATGAAAAAGTTGCTGACTTACCTAAAAAACCATCTGGTGAAGAGATAGATTTAATTATCTACGGAGGACAAACCACAGGGGAAGGGGAAACAGCCCCATCAGGAAATAAACCAGGAGTATTTAAGGGTTTACAAAGGTTTATTAAAGCCTTGACGAGTTAGTTTTTAGTTCTTAGTTTTTTAGTTAGATTCAAAACAATTAAGACACCCGATTCAAAAAAAACCGGGTGTCCTTATATTCTCAGGATTTAACGCAAGATTTAGATAGATTTGTATAAGCTAATTACCTATTAATTCACCTGTCCCCTAGTCACTTCTGCATCAATAGGTTTAATTAAATACAAACTTAGAAAAGTCCAAGCTGTAGAAACTATCCAAGGTAGTTTTCGCAGGAACTTAATCGCTTTGGGTCCTTTACTATTATTAATTGCTATCATCTTCAAATTATTTTCAGAGCATTTTTCCAAACCCTTGAAAAACTTCGGATGTTTAGTATTCAAAATTAATGGAAACGCTCTTAAAGAAGTTTCGTTAGTTTTCTCAACTACCTGAGTATTGTATTCACGAGCATCTAAACCAACCGATTTGTAGAAATCCGTTCTTTCAAACACAGTCAATGTATGAGTGACAAACACTGCAAGTAAAAAGAAACGCACCCATAAACGAGCTTTCCAGTTATCGTATAATTTGGACTGCGATCGCACTAATGCTTTGAAAAAGTCACCATGACGGTTCTCGTCTTGACACCAGCTTTCAAAGTATTTGAAAAGTGGATAAAACTGGTTTTCTGGATGCTTTTCTAAATGGCGAAACATAATAATATAACGCCAGTAACCAATTTTCTCAGACAGGTAAACCGTGTAAATAATCCACTCTGGTGGGAAAAAAGTGTAAGTACGGCTTTTTGTTAGGTAAGCTAAATCCAACGATAAATTGAAATCTCCCATTGCTTTATTCAGGAAACCAGCATGACGAGCTTCATCCCTAGCCATACAGTTAAATGCTTCCGAAAGTATCGGATTTCTATCCTTGATTCGGCGGGATATTTCCTTAAATAGCAAAAATCCGGAAAACTCAGAAGTACAGGAACGTTCTAAAAATTCAATAAAAGCACTACGAGTTTCACCATCAATATGGTCCCAAGACTGCTTAAACTCCTCATCTCGAACAAAATGATGGCGATTATAGTCTGCTTTCAACTCCCCCAACATTGCTTTCAACTCGGTTTCCTGGGCAGACAAATCCAATTTTGCCATTGCCTCAAAATCAGTAATATAAAACCGAGGTGTTAACAGTGTTTCCTGAACGGGTGCTTTGACACCGGGTTTCAGCATCCCCGGTTCTAGAGCTTGAGGCGATTTTACCATATATAATCCTGCAATCTTTAAATCCTTTTACCGCTATATAAGCATAAGATTATGGTGACGATCCATATTGTTTAAATAATTTAAAGTGATTTGATTAAAATAATTGACATTTAAGCAAATAGTTATTATTCCCAGTATTTTTCCGTAGGTTGGGTTAGACACACCAAAAATCTTATTCTAAGAAGTAAATATATCTTGTGTCGTAACCCAACATTTCCGTATTCCGTGCAAATCTAAACACAGAGTTGGGTTAAGGTAGATTTTAACCTGATCGTAAATTATAAGTATGATTTGTACGCCTTTAACCCAACCTACAAGAGAAAAAGAATAATTCGTAGGTTGGGTTAGACATACCAAAAATCTTATTCTAAGAAGTAAATATATCTTGTGTCGTAACCCAACATTTCTATATTCCGTGCGAACCTAAACACGGAGTTGGGTTAAGGCAGATTTTGACCTCATCGTAAATTATAAGTATGGTTTGTATGCCTTTAACCCAACCTACAAGAGAAAAAGAATAATTCGTAGGTTGGGTTAGACACACCAAAAATCTTATTCTAAGAAGTAAATATATCTTGTGTCGTAACCCAACATTTCTGTATTCCGTGTAAACCTAAACACGGAGTTGGGTTAAGGTAGATTTTAACCTGATCGTAAATTATAAAGAAAATTTAATAGCTTTATATCTATGGGAAAATGCATAGTTAAATAATAAAATGTCTATAAAGCGAGCTTCAGATGAGGGGAATCATCAAGCTAAAAGCTAATTAATGAATAGAATCTGCGCAAATCCTCAAAATTGATAAACATTTAGTTGAGGATGAGCAAATGAGTAATAATTTAGCACTCAAACTTCGTACAGGAACCCATAAAGCTCATACAGAAGCAGAGAACCTGGGACTTATGAAATGCTTCCTCAAGGGAGTAGTGGACAGGGAGTGTGTTGCTAAGTTTTTTGGTAATCTCTACTTTGTTTACAGCGAGATGGAAGCAGCAGTAGAAAAACATAAACAACACCCGGTAGTTGGTAAGCTGTATTTTCCTGAACTGAATCGGAAAGCAAATTTAGAAAAAGACTTAGAGTTTTACTATGGTGATAGCTGGTATCGGCAAATTACACCCTCACCAGCAGCTCAAAATTATATTAACCGCATCCGTAACTTATCGGGAAATCAGCCCGAACTACTTATAGGACATACTTATACACGTTACATGGGTGACTTGTCAGGGGGACAAATGCTGCAACAAATCATTCAAACTACCTTGAAATTAGAAGGATATCAAGGTACATCTTTTTATCACTTTGAACAAATTTCTGATAAAAAAGCATTTAAGAATAAGTATAGGGAAGCATTGGATGCGGTTCCGGTTGACAATGTGACTGTAGATAAAATTGTCATTGAAGCAAACCACGCTTTTAATGCCAATATGCAAATGGCAAAAGAATTAGAAACTGTGTTGATAAAAGCTATTGGTGAGGTTGCATTTCATAAACTTACTAATTTTCATAACCCCGGAAGCACAGAACCAGCAACAGCAAACTAATTACTGTAGATAGTTTTATATAGTTTCGTGTTTATACCCTCATCAGGAATGCGATCGCGTTGGATTGATTGTATTCCGTGCGATCGCACAACCTACCCTCAACAGGTAAATAGGTAATTCACTTTCAAGTTCTATACCCAATCACCAATTACCAATTACCAATTACTAATTACTAATTACCAAATAACCCAAAGAATGGTCTTTCAAATTCCTGGTGTCAAATTTGATCTGGATATCATCAAAAAATATGACATACCCACGCCACGATATACTAGTTATCCACCAGCAACTGAGTTAAACGAAAGTTTTACAGCAGTAGATTTTCAGAAAGCGATCGCCTCATCAAACCATCGCAAGTCACCTTTGTCTTTGTACTTTCATATTCCTTTTTGTGAAAATCTCTGCTATTACTGTGGTTGTAATGTGGTAGTTGCTCCTAACCACGATATCGCTAAACCTTATCTGGAATACTTAAGACGGGAGATTAAACAAACTACCAGTTTAATTGATTCAGATAGAGAAGTAGTACAGCTCCATTGGGGTGGGGGAACTCCTAATTATTTGAGTCAGCAACAAGTCGAAATGCTGTGGGGAGAGATTGCTGATAATTTTACAATTCACCCCAATGCTGAAATATCTTTAGAAATTAATCCCACTCACATCAGCAGAGAGTATATATTTACCCTCAAAGAACTAGGTTTTAATCGGATTAGTTTTGGTATTCAAGATTTTAACCCCCAAGTACAATCAGCAGTTAACCGCATCCAGCCCGAAGCAATAATTTTTGAGGTCATGGACTGGATTAGAGAAGCGGGATTTGAAAGTGTGAATGTAGACCTGATTTACGGTTTACCTTATCAAACTTTGGACAATTTTCAAGAAACTATTCACAAAACTCTCAAACTTAATCCTGATAGAATAGCTGTTTTTAATTTTGCTTACGTACCGTGGTTAAAACCAGCACAGAAAAAGATACCATATGAGGCTTTACCTTCACCACAGGAAAAGCTAGATATATTCCATATGACAATTAGCGAACTAACCCAAAACCAGTACATTTTTATTGGTATGGATCACTTTGCTAAACCCCATGATGAATTAGCGATCGCTCAACGCAATCTAACACTCAAACGTACATTTCAAGGTTATACCACCCATGCTGAAACAGAGCTATTCGGATTCGGTGCAACCTCTGTAAGTTTATTAGATACAGCTTACGCACAGAATCATAAGAAACTTAGAGATTACTATCAAGCAATTGATAAAGGTTTACTACCAATTAGTAGAGGTTTTGAGTTAAATCGGGATGACATTATTAGAAGAGACGTTATCATGTGCATTATGTCTAATTTCCGACTATACAAACCAGATATTGAAGCTAAGTATAATATTAGTTTCGACAAATATTTCGCCTCGGAATTATCAGAACTTCCGCTTTTAGAAATGGATGGATTAGTTCAACTTTCCCCAAATAATATCAATGTTACGGATATTGGCAGATTGTTAGTAAGAAATGTCGCTGTTATTTTTGACACATATATAAAAAAGAAAGAGCAACAATTCTCTCGAGCTATTTGATTATAGTTTTTAGGAAATTTCCAAGATTAAATTACGAGAAAACCGCCAATAAATTTTAGGGGTGCAAACCTTGCGCCCTCTGATTATTGGTAAAATTATTTTTTACTTGATAGAGCTTATACGTCGCTATCGTTATCAAACACGGATAATGCCGAAGCATTAACGTCTCGGACGGACTTACGTTCCTTTTGTGTAAGTCCTAATCAATTAGAAGTTTATTATTTCAAGCTTCCAAGATAAAAATTATAAAAATTACTAGTCCGGATATTCTAAAATCACTTTATAGTGTTGCTAAAAATACTACATAACCCTTATCATTATGTCGATTAAAATTCTAAATAATGTTGTATAAGCTCAAACTATATTTGTGTTCAAAATTACATTTCGCTTATAGACTAAACACTATCTATAGGAATTAGATACTTAGCTCTCAAAATCCCTACTAGCTAACACTATTTCTGCTGTTGAGCAAATGAAAGTTATCGTGAATAAGTTCTAGTATACTGAGGTTGTTATTGTCTAAATAAAAATAAATAAATATTGAGAAATAATCTTCAATAATTTTCATTTTTCAGATTGTAATTTCCGGATGGTAATATTTAATTCTTGAATTAGTATTAAAAACTTACGTAATCAATCTCTAAGTAGAATCTTTTACGATCGTAAAAATATAGAAAATACAATAATATAAATTAGCAATAATTAGTCATGTAAAAACAAATTATTGCCTTACAATATTTATATTCCAATATTTAATAGCCTGATATTTGCAGCTTGCAAAGCAGACAAACAGAAGTTTTAATAACATGATTCTTATTTTTAAAGACACACCAATTGCCTTTCTCTTTTTGGGATGAAATATAAGATGGAACAACCAAAAGTAATTTTTTTAGATGCTGTCGGCACTCTATTTGGTGTTAAAGGTAGCGTAGGCGAAGTTTACTCTCAAATAGCGCAAGAATTTAATGTAGAAGTATCAGCTAGTACTCTCAACAAAACCTTTCTCAACAGTTTTAAATCTGCACCACCACCAGTATTCACTAATGTAGAAGAACAAGATATTCCCCAATATGAGTTTGGATGGTGGAAACAAATTACTACAAATACTTTTAAAGAAGCGGGAGTTATCAATCAGTTTCAAGATTTTTCTACTTTTTTCAGCGAACTTTATATACACTTTGGTACAGCAGAACCTTGGTTTGTCTATTCCGATGTAGTTCAAGCACTGATTAACTGGCGACGTATGGGGGTAGAATTAGGAATAATATCTAACTTCGATTCCCGTATTTATTCAGTATTGCAAGCATTGGATCTCAGAGAGTTTTTTGGTTCCATTACTATTTCCACACAAGCAGGTGCAGCAAAACCAGATCCGAAAATTTTTGCGATCGCTTTAGAAAAACATAATTGTTCTCCATCCTTAGCATGGCACGTAGGCGACAGCATTAAACAAGACTATCAAGGAGCAAAAGCTGCCGAAATGCGTGGTATCTGGATCAATCGTCAAAATAAACAAAAAAGATACTCAGAAAAAGAAAAGTCAGAAAAAGAAAAGTGATTCTAATCCCTCAAGCTTGCAGATAAAAAACGGTATCCAGCATCAAAACCAGTTCTTTTAAGAATTTCTCCGTATTGTGCGTTCCATTTACCGTCATCTAAATCTTGTTTGAGAAGCACCAATCTATTTTCAACTAAATTTGTATCAGCTAAAGCAAATGCTGATATGCTACTACGAATTTCAGGATTTAAATAAATTTCTGGCTGTCTCCACCCAGCAGCTGCAAACATATCTGTCAAGTTGGGAGGCAGAATAAATTTAGAAATTTTAACACTTCTAGAAGTGTTGTCTGCAATTACCTTTGCAACATCATTTATCGGTGGAAAAACTTCAAATGTTTGTTGCCAAATTGAAGGAAAATAATCAGAGAACCAAAATTTTTCGGTCATTCTAGGGTCAAATGTTAGAAAAATTAGTCTTCCTTTCTTGGTTATTCGATGCATCTCTCTAACTGATTTTTTCAAATCTGAAAAATGATGAGCAGCTAAAATACAGATAACTCCGTCTACAGAAGCATTTGGTAAGGGAATAGATTCTGCATATCCATCAAACCATTGAATATTTGGATTTGAGATGGACTGTTTCATCATTACCGATGAAGGTTCCACTGCATGAACAAAATATCCCAAATTAGCTAAAGCTCGACTATAATTTCCAGTACCAGCACCAATATCAGCAATCAAATTTGTTTTGCTCAAAGATAATAATTCAACTATTGTATTTACTATTCTTGAATCAGGCTGACGATACTTAGAATAAGATGAACCAATCGCATCATATCGTTCTTTCATTTTTTGAAATTATTTTTTGAAACTATTTTTTAAAATCAAAATTAAAATCAAAATTAAAATTATGCTGAACTACTACTTTCCCCTTTAATAACAGCAGCAGAAATCAAATGTGCCAAACGCAAAGCTTCAGGAACTTTTCCACAATCGGTTAAGTTTTCTAATACTTTTGCAATTATTTCAGGTTCTTCACCACATACCTGAAATACAAAAGGTGGATATTCATAAATATTACCAGCAAGTCTTAATAATTCCTGACGGTGTTCAAAATGCGGTAATCTAATCATCGCTTTTTTGACTGCATCTAAGTCTGGTAGACGACGCATTACCGCAACGCAGGGAAGTTGAATTGTATTTCTCAACTCCGGTAAATTAACTAAATTAAACCCACCAAAACCAATACCGTCAATCAAGACAATATGTAATTGCGGTAAAAACTTACTACCTAAGAGTAATTTACAAACATTTTGTGTTGCATCTAAACCATCCTGTTCTACTTCTCCCCAAAGCATTCCCTCAAAACGAGTCCCAGCACAAACTATCCCAGCGAGGTTAACATTTCCACCAGCACCACGGATAAATGGTGCATCATCAAAACCAATAACTCGGATAGTACGATTGAATTTTAATAGAGATTCAAGATTCATTTTGGAAGAAAAATTTTGTAATTTGGTATTAGGTATTTGGTACTTGGTATTTAATAATTGCTAATACGTAATAACTAGTAAATATGGGTAAGTACTGCGGGTTGACAAAAACTGAAAAGTAAATCGATTAATATTTCAAGCTATATTCATAAAATTTAATTTAGACTGAGTCAGTCTTTCTCGTAACTCACCATCTATAAAAATCTGGCACTAGGATACGATCGCATAATATTCCCTACAAATATTCTTAAAAATAATTTATAAATTCATAAATATTTATATCCATTGATGTTTTTCGCCGACTTAATTAATGGGTTATTGATAATAACATTCACCGTGAAAACATGGAATAGGGTAATAAGTACAGTTGAAATATCAAGTAGCGATCGCTCAGTTAAATCAAGTAACTACTTCTTGACTGATACAGTCTAAAACCCTGGCAGAGAAAGGATTTTAGCCAATCACATAAGTGTGTTAGTTTTATTTGTTGCAAGGCAAGGGGTTTTAATTAATTTTGTTTGTTGAAAACCTTATCACCTTGTTCCCTTGTCCCCTTGAGTTATAAAATTAATACAACTAAATCCGGCATCCCGACCGATAAACCGGAGATTAAAAGGAGAAATATCTATGGGGTTATGGGGTATTATTACCTATTTCATCCGTAAAGGAAGATTTTTTAGGTTGGTATGTCTATTTCTAGTGGGGTTAATTGTCACTTTTATGCTTACTTCCTGTAGAGTCTCCAGTACTCAAAACTCCAACCAAAACTCAAACGTAGAATTAACCTTTGTCTCCTTTGCCGTAACTAGACCTGCTTATAAAAAAATTATTCCCCAATTTATCAAAGAGTGGAAACAGCAACATAACCAAACAGTTCGCTTCAATGAAAGTTATGCTGCTTCCGGGGCACAAACCCGTGCTGTTATTGATGGATTGGATACAGATGTAGTAGGTTTAGCTTTAGCGCTAGACATGAAAAAAATTCAACAGGCTGGTTTAATTGAACCGGGATGGGAAAAAAAAGCACCAAATAATAGTATTGTGACTCAATCTGTTGCCGTTTTGGTAACTCGTGAAGATAATCCCAAACAAATTAATAATTGGGGAGATTTAACTAGAGAAGATGTCAGTATTGTTACACCAAACCCTAAAACATCAGGTGTTGCTCGTTGGAATTTTTTGGCTTTGTGGGGTTCTCAGAAATATACCAGTCAAACAGACACCGAAGCTTTAGATTTTACGACCAAAGTCTATAAAAACGTATCCATATTACCTAGAGATGCTCGTGAAGCTAGTGATGTATTTTTAAATCAAGGTCAAGGTGATGTTTTAGTTAACTACGAGAACGAAATTATACTAGCAGGTTTGAGAGGGAAAAAACGTCCTTATATAGTTCCGTCAGTAAATATCTCCATAGACAACCCCATTGCGGTAGTGGATCGAAATGTAGAAAAGCATGGGAATAGGGAAATTGCAGAAGCTTTTGTGCAGTATCTATTTACACCACCAGCCCAAAGGGAATTTGCCAAAATTGGCTTTCGTCCTGTAGAGTCCAGTGTGAAAAAAGAATTTATTAAAAAATATCCCCCAGTCAAAGATTTATTTACCGTTACAGACTTAGGAGGGTGGGATCGAGCGCAAAAGCAGTTTTTCGCCAATGGTGCTGCTTTTGACCAGATTCAGGCAAATATCAGGTAATTACGTACTTTTTTTACAGCTAAACTCCCTAGCTAATAACCGATTAAAATAATGCGATCGCAACTTTCTAGTCCAGAATCTCATACAAAATCTCATACAAGATTCCTTTTCCCTAAATTCTCCTTACCTTGGGGAATTACTATTGGTTATTTAACAATCATGCTGCTACTTCCGATTGCAGCACTTTTACTAAGAGTTAGTTTAGTTGGACCAGTTGAATTTTGGAAAATAGCTACCAGTCCAATAGCGATTTCGGCATATGACGTGACCTTTGTGACTGCATTATTTACAGCTATGTTAAATGGAGTCTTTGGAACCTTAGTTGCTTGGATACTTGTAAGATATGACTTTCCTTTAAAGCGACTCATAGATGCAGCTATAGATTTACCATTTGCTTTACCTACAGCTGTGGCAGGTTTAACTCTAGCTAATGTCTACAGCGAAAATGGTTGGATTGGTTCTTTACTAGTACCTTTAGGTATAAAAGTCGCATTTTCTCGTCTAGGAGTAGTAGTTGCGATGCTATTTATTTCTTTACCCTTTGTAGTCAGAGCATTACAACCAGTACTACAAGAGATGGAAATAGATATAGAAGAAGCAGCTTGGAGTTTGGGAGCATCAAAATTTCAGACTTTTTACCGAGTTATTCTACCACCCTTATTTCCGGCATTACTTACAGGAATAACCCTTGGTTTTTCCCGTTCCGTTGGCGAATACGGCTCAATTGCCATTGTCTCATCTAACATTCCTTTTAAAGACTTAATTGCTTCAGTATTGATTTTCCAGAAATTAGAACAATATGACTATGCCGGGGCAACCGTAATCGGTACAGTCTTATTAATAATCTCACTATTAATATTACTGGCTATTAATCTATTACAAGCTTGGGGAAGAAGATATCAGTAATTCATGTATCAATTATCCTCACCTATTATGAGAACCGATCGTTAACCAGTAATATTATGTCCGGTTAAACAGTTGTCATATCTGTGGGGACTAAGTAATGAGTAAGGAGTAATGAGTAAGGAGTAATAAATAGCACTACCATCTTTTCAATAGCGTTATATCGTAACTAATTAAGCGGACTTGATATAACCAGGACTTACGCAGCAATAACGAAATTCCGTCATTGCGACCGTAGGAAAGCAATCGCAAAGCCTTGTTTTTCGCCACGAGTGCGTAAGTCCTAATAACTATTAATCTCAAGTATCAACAATTACCTATGAACAACAAAGAATCTAACTGGGTCAAATTTGCTTTAATTAGCTGCGGAGCAATTTATGTTGCACTAGTCATATTGATTCCGGCAATAAATGTTTTTTATCAAGCTTTTAGAGGAGGTTTTGGTAACTTTTTTAATTACTTAATCACAGAAGAATTTCTTCTTGCTGTCCAACTAACTTTATTAATAGCCTTGATTGTAGTGCCGATAAATACGATTTTTGGACTTTGTGCAGCATGGGTAATTGCTCGTAACAAATTTCCTGGTCGTACTATGTTAGTTAGTATTTTGGATCTTCCTTTTTCCGTATCACCAGTTGTTGCTGGTTTGATGATGATTTTACTTTATGGTCGCCACAGTTGGCTTGGTGGAATATTAGAAACAATAAATTTTAAAGTTATTTTTGCTCTTCCTGGAATGATTTTAGCAACAGCTTTTGTAACTATGCCTTTTGTAGCGCGTGAAGTTATTCCAGTTTTGGAAGAAGTTGGTTCAGATCAAGAAGAAGCTGCAAAAACTTTGGGTGCTAATGAATGGGAAACTTTTTGGAGAGTGACTTTACCAAACATTCGTTGGGGCTTGCTTTACGGTGTAATTTTGACTAATGCTAGAGCTATGGGGGAATTTGGGGCTGTATCCGTTGTTTCTGGAAATATTATTCGCAAAACCCAAACATTATCTTTATTTGTGGAAGCAAGCTACAAACAGTACGAAACTCAAGCTGCATTCGCAGCAGCTGTTTTACTTGCTTGCTTAGGTTTTGTGACTTTAGTTCTAAAAGAAATTGTGGAGCGTAGAACTGAAAAAGTATAAGTATAAGTATAAATACTACAAGATTAAAATATATTACAATTTTTTATCAAAAAAAGTAAATTTTTTAGTAATTATTATATATTTTATCGATTTTAGCTGAGGTTTGATTTAGCTGAGGTTTGAAGACTTTTAAGCTACGAAAGAAAATCTTTAATTTTGTGTTCTCAGTCAAGTTCTCGCAGAGCATTGATTGATCCTATAAATAGCAATAAATTCAGCGAATAATTGGTAATTGGTAATTCGTAATTATCATAATTAATGAATTTAGGAGTTAGCCCCTCAACTCATTGATGGAGAAAATAAGATTTATCCCTTATTTAATTACGAATTACGAACTATCAATTACGAATTGTGTTGACGTATTTTCTCAGTTTGGTGATGCACCTACAACTTCCTTCTTAAGGTCAGGTTTAGGCTTTTTGGAGATTTGATTTATAAACAATCCTAGACGTAAACTATTTCCTTCGGGATACTCAGCTAATGCAAAGTTTCTCCCAAAAGAAAAGAAAGGCGATAAAAAATGTGCAAGGAGCTTTCCACAATAATTGCAATAACACACTGCAATAATCGATAGGAGCGCATGGTGTTGCTAATGCTATCCATCAGAACTAAATGGATAAACGGAGGCATCTAACACCCATCTGATGAAAGAACATATGAAGATGGGTGAGGGGCGAAAAGGTAGAATTCTAGAGCCAGAAAATGCGATTTATTTTGAAATCGTGCCATCTACTAATTATGACTGTTAGTAATTTTGTTAGTCATCAGTACATCGTCATGTAAGGACGATGCCTCAGATGACCGGGAAATGTTCGTCATAATTAGGCTAATTCTCATTTATAGAGAACTAACGGTACAGAATTGGCTGCATCTAAAATCCATCCGAGCATCATTTCTTATGCCATTTGGTTTTCAATTGCCCAACGGGCTAACTCAGTGCGGTTGTGGAGGTTAGTTTTGCCTAACATATTGGACACATGACTTTCAACAGTACGTTGAGAGACATTTAATTCTTCAGCGATTTCCCGGTTAGCTAACCCCCGAGCGACGAACTGTACCACTTTCAGTTCTGTTGGGGTTAACTGTACGTCAAAGGGAACTTGGATACGAGAACCATTGTCTCCTCCCTTAGCTTGGTGCTCCTTCCAACGGATGGTTTGCTTCAGAGAGGACTCTACTTGAGCGACAAGCTCCTCTGGTTCAAAAGGCTTAACCATGTAAACATCTGCGCCTTTATTGAGTCCTTTGACTCGATCTGCGCTTTGTCCTTTGGCTGAGAGGAAGAGAACGGGAATCCAACTCGTACGTTCGTTTTGTCGGACTTGTTCCACCAAGGTGTAACCGTCCATTTCGGGCATCATCACGTCACAAATGATCATGTCTGGAACTTCCTGCTCTAAGATTTCCAGTGCCTCTCGACCATTTTCAGCAGTGATGACTTCATAGCCTCGGAATTCCAAGTAGTCCTTCACCAGCAAGATGAGGTTAGGGTCATCATCAATAAGTAGAAGTCTTTTGTGATCTTTCATGCTGGGTTCTTTCATAGCAGTGGCACTTGTTGCGCTTCGGTCCATCAAGGTCTTGAATAGTTCTCTTCTATGGTGGATGATTGAGATGTGGTTGTTTTCTTCCCACTTAACTCGCCCTCGCTTAATTCAAATCTTAAAAATGGGCATCACTTTTAAGAGGTAGGTAAATTAGCGGCGCAGGTTTGGTAAGGATACGTAGAGCAGTAGTATTTATAATGCGCTATTATATATCGCTTTGAAAGTTACGGATTAAAAAACATTGAATAAATAATAATTTTGAATGATTCTTTAAGTATTTATTTACTGAAGATACTTCAAATTAAATATCTATTCTGCTTTTTTATTTCTACCGCTTCCCATATCCTCATGATGTTAAGCTTCCATAAGTTGCTCATGGACATTATGAATTAGTTTTTGCTAGTGGATTGGTTAGAAAGCGTATTTTTCTACTACTTTATTCCCAATTAACTATTATCGGATAATATGCACAAATAAAGGTTTTGAGCAGTTTGGCGATTATAAACTCTATCAGGGTAGAGTCGGGGACTTCTCCCCATCGCAGTCACCTTCATTCCACGTTAGTGTACTGATGACCACTATTATCGGTGCCTAATAGCAAACTTGCAAGCAGTTGCCTCTTGCTCTAAGTGTGCTTTTTGTAGCATTACTATTAGTAACATCAATTTTTACCTATTTAAGTCGTTTTTTCCAGTATTAATAGGATCCCTCGCTATTTTTTGAGAACAATATTGAGAAATTGCTTGCTTGGCATGGATAAAAATACAACTTAGTTTTCCCTCGAATTCCAATATTTCTACACATTTTTTTAATTTTTTCAGAGTTTGACTTTTGTTGTATTTTTTTTGTTTCTGTTGTTCTACTGATGAATACAGATCGATTGTCCTAGGTACCACTTTGGCACGGCGGTAATAAAACAATGATGAATTATGAAGTCTATAGTTGTTTCATCTGATTACAGTTCTATAACAATTTTTTAGCTTTGCAAATATTGACCTTACAAAACTATTTCTTATCTGGGGGAAGAAAACCTGAATATAAAC
>JBCCDM010000084.1:0-18019 GCA_039030795.1 Cyanobacteria bacterium P01_A01_bin.84 | reverse complement strand
CCCCATTGCGATCGCCTAGCTGACGTTTGATTTCTAAACTCTGCTGGTGGTAATTGATGGCTTTTTTGTACTCTCCCAAAGAATCGTAAACAAGTCCCAGATTGCCCAGAGAATTCCCCTCCCCATTGCGATCGCCTAGCTGACGTTTGATTTCTAAACTCTGCTGGTGGTAATTGATGGCTTTTTTGTACTCTCCCAAGGAACGGTAAACAACTCCCAGATTGCCCAGAGAATCCCCCTCCCCATTGCGATCGCCAATACTTTGATAAATTTTCAATGCTTGCTGGTACAAACTCAATGCAGCTTGGAATTGGCTGGTATCAAGCTGCTTGTTACCTTGTTCAATCAGCCTATCTGCTTTTTGCTTACGGCTATCCTTGGTTTCAGCTAATACCTCCATAGATAAGGATATTACTGACAAATTCACGATTAACGGCGCTGCGGTACTTATGAGCAATGCTGCTAGAAATGTAGTGCTTTGTCTTCTTAAGCGCATATTACATACCTCCGAGCTTTGTCATTGATGTTTTATCAGCAGCAGGAAGAGTATAAGGTGTCCAAGTGTGGGGAGTATTTTCAGGTAAATCCATTAATTGCAACACTGTAGACCAATCTGCTTTTATTGTTTCATCCTGTGGATTTTGCTCTCGTAATTTCGCCAAATTTGTTAAGGTTTCATACCAAAGCCGATTCTGGGTATAAACAGAGATGCGCTCCTTCTCAGGTGTTAATTGCAATTCCCTACTGAGTTTACTATTAACAGGAGTGTGCTTTAACCAACCATTGACGATGATATCAGCAGACCTATCTTCAGGATTACAGATAGCAGAAAAAATCCATCGATAATTTTTATTAGTTTCTAGAGAAGTAAAATTACTGGGTAATTGTAGACTAATAATCCCTGGTTTTGATTGTAGAGGAAAGATAGCGGAATAAATATCTTTTCCGTCTTCATCCATCAGCACAAATTCTGCATTTGCTTGAGTAACCGGTAAGGGAGGGATATAAAACCAAAAAGTAGGACTTTGACTAATAGTTTGCTCCACAAAAGGAACCCCATTTTTAGTGGATGGAACCAAAGCGATGAGCGGTTGCTTTAATCTTCTACACGGACCACTTGTAGCACCTCTTCCCCGTACAGCACCTCCTCGTTTACGACCTCTAGCTACACCACCTGGACGGGTACCAAAGAAAAAGCGCTTAATTCTTTCGACTACACTAGGTCTTGGACGAGCTTTTTTGGCTTGGGCTGGTGTAATAAATGATAGAGAATTAGTTAAAAGTAAAAGCGAAATAGTAGTTAAAGGTATCACGTATTTATGAAATTTACGTTTACTCATGTCGGTTTTGGTTTAAATTAGTTTAATGATTTTTTCTAGATACGGGGAACAGGGAAGGGAGACTCCTAATGTAGGAAAATTTTTAAAATTTAAACTCCCTATTTTTAAACTCCCTATTTTGTATATGGATTCAAATTGGATCAACTTATGCACTTTAGGGAATGAAAATGGAAAAAATTTCAATGATAGTTTATTTCAGAACTTACGCAAAATCAACGTAATTTCGTCATTAAGTTCGCGTAGCGTGTCCGATAGGACAAACGATAGCGACGTAATCGCAATAAACCCTGCGTTGACGTAGTCTGCTCGATAGAGCTTATGCTTCCCTACACTACGTGACCGTCGCAATGACAAATCTTCGTTGCGTAAGTCCTGGATAGTTTATTTCAGAACTTACGCGATTGTCACCCTCTAAGGATGGTGCGTGACCGAAACAATTCAAAATTCCGGCATACCCTGTGGGAACACCTCTGGTGAACAAAATTCAAAATTTAAGAAATGATAAGTAATTTTTAATTAATTAAGCGGTGCGACCCAACGGAAACGGTTTCCTCCGATTGTTTTTGGAAGATGAAATTTCATACAAAATTTTTGATATAACTTACTTGTTCCGTGTCTAGGCATCGAAATACATAATGAAGGGTCAGCCTCCAGTCTGGATAAGAGGCAGAGCCTCTTAATATTGGGTTCCCAGGCAGAGCCTTGGAACTAGGGTAATACACAAAAATTGCATGGGATAAAAACACATAAATTACAACAAAGTCAACAGTCTAGTACAACATGGCGGAAATAGACCACCCATTTGAATTAGCTAAAAAGCTTGCAGTGTAATACTTCTTTCTTTCTACTTTTGACTTCTCTTGGTGCGCGTACTCTACGAGGGGCTTTGTTTGCCTACCCGCTTGTGATTAAAAATCACCGGGGTCGCACCGCTTTTTACTTCTGCCTTTAAGTACTAGTCACGGTAAAGATAATTAATAATAAAAAATGCAACACTAGTAATGGTGAATCCTAGTAACGCAGGTATAAAAGGAATCCATAGACTGGCAATGGTTAAGGTCGTTAAACAGGTAATGTATAAAATCAGGATGCTACTTAGGATTGCTACTAAGCCTATTATCTTTAATGGACGCAAGTAGCAAACTAAGAAACCTCCTAAGAAAGACCAAGTACCAATCCAAATTATTTCTATACCCTGCGGGTATACACGCAATAAGGGACGTCCATCTCGTACGGTGCTAATAATTTGACTAACCATTTGTGCGTGTACCGTCACACCATTCATAGATCCATAGGGTGTATACCATTCATCGCGAGGTCCTTCCCCATAAGCATAACTTCCAATTAAGATAATTTTGTCCTCAATGTCTTTAGCATCAAATCTGTTGTTCAAAATATCTTCAAGGGTTAATTCTTTGGCAAGATTACCAGAAGTAGTTACTCGATAATTAAGTAAGACTTGAAAACCCGAGGAATTTATACCCTGATAACCACCTGTGAAAGATTCTACTGCAGGAAAGGTAACGTCACCTATACGTGGATGTTCTCCAGATTTAATCGTAATTTTGTACTTTTTTTCCCCTTCTGGTTCTTGTTCTAAATAGCGACGTGCTAACAACAAGCTAAAAGATTCTTTTGTTCTACATTCTGTTCCCGGAATTATATCTTGAGCCATTAAATGACGACGCACGTGGTTATCAATATAAATGTCGCGTATAAAGTCACTAAAACCAACTTTTTCTTGTAAATTATCTAAAGATTTGATTTCTGGTGGAGGAGGTATTTCTGATGATAGAATAGGTTTACCTTCTTCATCAGTAAGAGGCGCTTTACAGACTGTTACTATATTGTTTTGTTGCAATCTCTTGACTAAATTTGGGGTTTTATTCTTATCTACTACAGATTTTGAACGATAAAAATCTAATCCAATTACTCTTGGTTTGTGTTCTTGTAAAATAGTTAAAAGTTTATCAAGGGAAGAGTCTCGTAAAGAATTCCCATATCCCAGTTCTCCTCTTCGATCCTGAGCTTGAATATCATTATCAGTTATTTTCACAATTAAAAGGCTATTATCTTCATCTTCTGGTATAAATCGTAGTTGCATGAAGTGGTCGAAAGCCTTCAATTCTAACCACTCAAATACAGTAAAAAAACGTAATCCTACAACTCCAGTTGTGACGATTAAACTCAGTATGAATGCTTTTCTAAGACTCAAATCATTCCCTACAAATCTGAGAAATATTTTTCTCCATCTGGGAACTTGAGGAGGATTATTTCTGTTTTGAGGTGTTACTTGAGGTGTTATTTGAGGTGTTATTGTAATTTGTTTTTTTGAGGATTTTGGATTTACCTGCTCGGGTGTTTTTGGAATTGGTTGATTTGTCGATTCTATTACTAGGGATGATTGTGTATTAATATTATCTGAAGTGCTATCAGTATCAATATCATCTTTTATTTTGCGTACAATAGCATTTATTTGAGATGCATTTGTACTTTCTTTAAAAACTGATTGTAGTTGCAAGCAAAGATTATAAATACTGGTTTCTAATTTTCTTTTTTGTAATAAATCAATCAGTTCTATGACAAAATCATGGGTAGGCTTTGTCTTAATGGCACTTAATTCTGCTGATTTAACGTCTATTTCTATACACAAAGCTTCCCGCCGCTCTGGATCGGCGCGTCCACTTTGTTCTAAAAGTTTTCTCAGAGTTTGAATGTCTAAATCATCGAGGTCTTCTAGAGACATATTAATTTTTGATTAAGATTTGTGGTGACGAAATCAAACAATTAAGGACTGATTTTAGTCATAATTACTTCCAATTTAGAATGATACCCTCCTGACTTGAAATCAAGTATTAATTTTTTACATAATTTATAAATAGAACTTTCTAGTTTGCGTTTGTGTAGTAGATCGATAAGTTCAACAGCAAAGTCATTTTCGCTCAGCATCCAAATACCGCTCAAATCTCCTGAATTGATGCCAATTTCAATACATAAAGCCTTGCGTCTATCAGCAGCAGCACGTCCACTTAATTGTAAAAGCTCTCGTAAGGTTTCAATATCTTGGTCATTCAATTCCTGTTTAGTTTCTATTGAAGGATTATTAATTGGAGAATTATTTTCAGATGTAGATTGAATAAGTTGTGTATTAATTTGCAAAACAGGAATTTGACCTTGAGAAATATCTTCTAACTGAATCGCTACCAAAGCTTCATCAAAAGCTCGTTGAAATATATCTAAATTATCTAAATTATCTAAATTATCTAAATTATCTGGATAGTCATAACCCAAAGCATCATAAAATCCTTGGGAGAAAACTATAGCGGTTTTATCTTGAACCTTTTGATTCATGCCGATGGCATAATTAATATATTTACTGATAGCTGTGGCAGATTTAGCAGAGTGACAGCAATTGAGTAGCACGCATTGCACATAATCTGCGTGTAATTTGAACAGTAGTGCTAATCCCTCGGGTTTTACAGGCTTGTTATAGCCGCCATCATCTTCCAATAACAAGCTACCATCTTCTAAACCATGACCGCAGAAATGAACGATATCGGGACGCTCCTCGGCGATCGCACGACGAATATCTTGGGGACGTATAGCAATTCTCAAGGAAATTTCAAATTTATCTCGCTTTGCAGATCGTCGGATACAATTTTCTATTTCTCGTATTTGTTTATCTAAGCGTAAACCGTGGGGGATGGCTGTGAGAATTAATATTTTTTGTTGCACGTTGCCTTAACTCCTTTTACCAAATTTATTATCACCAGTTCAATGGTGCGTAAGTACTGTGAGTAATTAATTTTTATAAAAATGTCTTGGTGCAAGAAGTTAAGGATCCACAAGGTGGGAATTCCTGCATTAGACATCTCCGGAAAAGAACGTAGAGACGTTCCATGGAACGTCTCTACTCTACAAGGGTTTTACGACGCATATATTTAATTACCGGAGATGTCTATTAATTCAACTTTACCTCGCAACGAATGAAACTAACCGGAGACGCTCTGCCTCCGGTTAGTTTCATTTTTCTGATTCTAGTTAAAGATGTATGTGTCTAGAAGGCAGATAGATAAATTAGATATAATAAGCTAGATATATTACCGAAAAAATTACCGAAAAAACTTAAAGCTCTCTACTTTTTTCAAAACCATATCAGTAAAGATGCTAATGATAGTACGTTTACGTAACTTAATATTGGTACTAACTGACATCCCTGATTGTAATTTAAGTTTACCTCCGTTATTTAATAATATCTGTTTGTTCAATCGAACTTTGGCTGGGAAACGGTAGAAGGGATGAATTTGGTCTGGTGGTAGAGCGTCGGAACCAATCCAGATTAATTCTCCTTTAATATCTCCAAATTCGTGAAAAGGGAAAGAATCGATCCTGATATCAACTTTTTGTCCTTGTTGAACAAAACCGATATCTTTGTTGGTAATAAAAACTTTAGCGATCAGATTATCATTAGGTACAACTTTTAACATTGGTTCGCTAGAATTAACAACAAAACCAGGTAGGGAAGGTTTGAGTTCAAATACTGTACCGTTGATGGGTGATAATATGGTTTGATATTTTAAAGTTACTTTGATTTGACTTAACTGACTATCAATTTCATTGATTTTCTGTTGATTTTCTAAAATAACCTTAGTTAATTGACTATCAATGCTGGCAATACTTTTTTCGTTGGTAGTAATTTTGGAGAGTAAATCTTCCTTGGATATTGCTTGAGTATTGCGAACCTTTTCTTGAGTCTGAGCGATCGCTAATTTTAGCTGTTGCTTTTCTTTAGTAAGTCTTTCTACATCTGCTTTTGCTTTGAGTAATTCCCGTCGTTGATTTAAAAACATATTTCTAGGTAAAGCTCCTTCTCGAACCACAGGTTCCATGTCTTTAATGATTTTTTGATTAATTTCTAGTATCTGACGTGAGTTTACTAGTTGTAGTTGATTTTGACGTAATTTCTCTTCTGTTTTAGCTTTTTCTAATTTAATGTCTGCTAAACGGGACTGTAAGTCCATACGACGACTTTGCAAACGTAGTTCTTGTTCTGGGGTAAGGACAATACCTGTAGTGGAACCGTTTAGTTGGGTTCTGTAAAGTCGATTTTCTGAGCTTATCCTAGCTCGACTTTGGGTTAACATCACCAATTGGGTAGGAATTTTCAATTTTGCTGTTTCTTGTAATACTAGGTTTGGTGGTACTTCTCCTGATAACTGACGACGATAAAATTCATTTTCTTCTCGTAATGCTAAACGATTTTTTTGCAGGGATTTTAATTGTGCTTTGGCTGTTGCCTGTTCTAAGGTGATTAAAGTATCCCCTGATTTTATTTGTTTGCCGTTTTTAACATGAATTTTTTTGACTACACCACCTACGGGTGCTTGAATATCTACTACTGAACCTTGGGGTTCCAATTTACCTGGAGCTGGAATTGATACTTCTATTTTAGTTACGGATGCCCAAATAACGGTAAATGTACTAATACTAACTATTCCCCAAGCGATCGCACGTGACCATGTGGGTGATTGTTCTAGGAGTACAGATTGGTCAAATTGATATTGGAGGGTCATTTTTTTTGGTTACTGGTTATATTATGTCCGGTTAAACAGTTGTCATATCTGTGGGGACTAAGTAATGAGTAATGAGTAAGGAGTAATGAGTAAGGAGTAAGGAGTAAGGAGTAATGAGTAATAGACATCTCCGAAAATGAAATATGTGCGTCTTGTGACCCCTGTAGAGACGTTCTTAGGAGCCGTCTCTACCTTCTTTTCCGGAGATGTCTAATGAGTAATGAGTAAGGAGTAATGAGTAAGGAGTAAGGAGTAATAAATAGCACCACCATCTTTTCAATAGCGTTATATCGTAACTAATTAAGCGGACTTGATATTATTGGTGATTGCAGAAGACTTGGGGGATTTTTCCCCAAAACCCCTCCAGATTTTATTATTAGTGGATGGGAAAGAATTTAGAATTTAGAATTTAGAATTTACCTTTCTTCGTCTCTCTCACTCTTTGAATTTTATATATGTGCTTCTTGTTGTTGATAAAGACAGTAATAAGAACCTTTTAATGTCATTAATTCATCATGGGTGCCTTTTTCTATAACTGTACCTGCGTCCATCATTAGAATTACGTCTGCGTTGCGGATGGTGGTGAGACGATGAGTTATAAAAAATACGGTCTTATTTTCAAATTTCTGGGCAATATTACGACATACTTGAGCCTCAGCATTGTAGTCTAAAGCACTGGTGGCTTCATCAAGAATAAGCAGTTGGGGGTTTTGTAAAACCGTACGAGCGATCGCTATTCTTTGTCGCTGTCCTCCGGAAAGGCTGGAACCCCTTTCTCCGACTTGGGTATTGTAGCCGTTAGGGAGGTTCATTATGAAGTCATGAGCGTAGGCTATTTTAGCAGCTGTGATGATTTGGTCGTCGCTAGCATCGGGGTAAGCAAGGGCAATATTATCTTTAATAGTACCGTCGAATAGTAAAGTATCTTGTAGCACTACACCAATTTGACGACGGAGGGAATACAGTTCTACTTTGCCGATATCGTAACCATCAATTAAGATTTTACCGGTTTTGGGTTCATAGAGACGAGGTAAAAGTTTTAACAGGGTACTTTTACCGGAACCGCTCTGTCCGACAACACCAATGAAGGAACCAGCAGGAAAATCTAAGTTAATATTACAAAGTTGTAGGGGAGCATTTTCCTGAAAGCTGAAGGAAAGATGATCGAATTGAACTCTTCCTTGAATTGATGGCATAAGAATATTATCTCTATCCTCTGCTTCTACTTCTTGGGGGGTATCTAAAATATCACTCAGACGCTGGAGAGAAAGGGATACCTGTTGGAAGTTTTGCCATAGTTGCAGCAGACGTAATAAGGGACTGGTAACATAACCAGAAATAATTCTAAAGGCAATTAACTGTCCTAAACTGAGTTTTCCCTGTAAAACCAAATAAGCTCCTACCCATAATACTAATAATGTAGAAAGTTTACTTAAGAAACTACTGATAGAACTTGCAGTGGTTTGGGTCGAAACAGTTTGGAAACCTGCACTCACGTAACGAGCATAACGTTCCTGCCATTTCCAGCGCGATCGCAGTTCTAAGTTTTGAGCTTTGACTGTTTGCATCCCTGATAAAACTTCCACTAAATAAGAATGAGTTTCAGCGTTATGTTCGGCTTTTGTTTGCAGTTGTCTGCGGATGATGGGGGATACTAACCAGTTGAGAATGGCAAATAAGGGGATTGTTACCAATGCTACCAAGGTAAGTATCCAACTGTAAATTGCCATTACCAAGATGTAAATGACTGAGAATACAGCATCCATGGCTACAGTTAAAGCTGTACCTGTAAGGAAAGAACGGATATTTTCCAGTTCTCCGACTCTGGTGGTTAGTTCTCCTATGGGACGACGGTCAAAGTAAGATAATGGTAGTCTTAACAGGTGATTGATGACTTCCGAACCCAAGGATAAATCGATACGGTTGGTGGTATCAACAAATAAATGAGTCCGAATAGTAGTTAATATGGCTTCTACAACTGCTATAACAATTAAAAATATTCCTAAAACTTCTAAAGTATCTGGACTGTTACCGACTATGACTTTATCAATTATTACTTGAGTAGTCAGTGGATTTACTAAGCCAAATAACTGTACTACCACCGAAGCAATTAATACTTCAATGAGTACTTTACGATAACGTTTTAGAGAAGGTATAAACCAACTTAGACTAAATCGTTTCTGGGGAGTATTTTTAGTTGGTTGCATTAATAATGCTTCTCCTTGCGTTCCCCAAGTTTCTTGAAAGTCTTTGATTTTACGACTTATCAAACCTATTTCGGGGACTGCAAGTAGTATTTCTTTATCAGTACTTTTATATACAATTGCTAAACTTTCCTGCCAAGCAATTATCACTGGGGGTTGTAATTTCCCTAGTGCTGATGCTGGAATTTCTACAGTCTGGGTTGTTAACCCCATCAACTCAATTACAGCTCCACAAAATGGTAATGATAAATTACCAGCTTTATCTATTTGATTGCTCAAAATTCGCTGTAGCATATCTTTGCGGAAAGGGAGGTTGTAGTATTGACCCAACATCTGCAAGCAAGCTAAAGTGGCATTTAATCCTCCTTTTCCACGGACAAAAGGAAACTTTTGATGTTTTAATTGTTTTGATTTTGTTATCGCTTTGTGATAATCAATTTCTTGGGCATAAGGGATATTTCCAATCCAAGAATCAACTATTTCTGGCTCGATGGCTGTTTTTGATAGTTTTACTGTCGGTAATAAGGATTTGGGTATACCTATTAAACGTAAATTTTTGTTGCCGTTTAAGTGTATTTTTTTTAAATTGAATTTATTTAAATCTAATCTTTTTAAATCTAATCTGTTTAAATCTAATTTCTTAAAACCTAACTTCTGGAAATTTACATTATTATTTGAATTTAACTGATTTTCCGGTTCTAAAATACTACCAACAGGTAAATCAATAGAAAAATCATTACTAACGAACCATAACTTCTGTTCATCCACAAGTTGCTTTG
Organism: Cyanobacteria bacterium P01_A01_bin.84; assembly: GCA_039030795.1. Lineage (GTDB taxonomy): Bacteria > Cyanobacteriota > Cyanobacteriia > Cyanobacteriales > Nostocaceae > JBCCDM01. Next base: position 8,123 of record JBCCDM010000084.1, on the reverse strand, counting down.
ATACCTCTTTTACAGGTACATTCAGTACATCTGCTGTCTCCAAAGCATTATTCGTCAGTTCAACTAAATCCGTACCCCCATCTGCTCGACGATTTAACTCCTCACCTAATAATTCATAAATTTCTACCAACATCACCTTACTTTGCAATGCTGTAGCAAAAGCACGTTGACGCTTAATTAGATAGAGAAAATCAGATACAGGTAAACTAATACCTACAACTTCCGTCGAAGCAATAATAGTCTCACAAGCTACCCCCCGAAGCAAAGATATCCAACCTACAACCTCCCCTGCTTTGAGGATTCTGAGAGTAGTAGGTTTATCGTCACGGGGGTCGTAACCAAGCGATCGCGCTTGTCCTTGATAGATGATAGTAACATTTAAAGGCATTACTTCCCTTGGGATTATTGCTTGTCCCATGTGGTAACGTAAAAACTCGGCGTTGCTAGCTAAACTTTCTAAAACAGGTTTGGGGAGATATTGAAAAGGAAAAATGTCTGCAATTACTTCTTGAATATTAACTGTAGTAGATATCATGGTTTTAAGTTAAGACTTTAGAAAAGAGATGGAGAAGATAGAAATAATATCAAGTCTATATGGATTATTTGTAATCAAACTTATTGAATCAATCTAGGTAAGTAGGAAGGCGTAACTATTTGTAATATATGATTTATTTTACCAAGGATGAAACTCTTTGACAGCAAGGGTTAGCGTAGTGTAACTCATCCTAAATTTAATTCAACCCACTTACTTATAACGGAATGAAAAACAGCGATCGCATTCTTACAGTCAAGGAATCATTAGTCTATTCCTAACTGATAAATTTCCTAAGCTGTATTTGCAGTATTTACAGTGTCTATAGGTATTACTTTACGAATAGGAACTAACCAAGCTTTATCTACTGTTGGTAACTGATGAATCTGTTCCTTTAACCAAGTTTCAAATAGCTCGTTTAATAACCTTTGACCCATAAACCGGTCTAACTGAGCAGGAATATACTTTTCTAACCTAATAATTACCAGATACTCATCCAATTTTACCGGATGCCAAAGTTGTCCAGGTTGACTGACCCCAAGTTGATGGGCTAAACCAGGATGTAAATCTCCTAAATCTACTGGACCGACGATACCATAAGAATCAGCTTCTGGTCCTTGGGAATATTCACGTGCTAATTCTGCAAAACTTTGTTCGCCCCCTTGTATGCGAAAATATAATTCATGAGCAATTTCGGAGTGGGTACGAAGCATGGAATAAATAACTCGATCTAAAGACTGCTTGCGTTTAAGAAAGTAAGACTCTATTTTATGTCCCCACTGCTGCTGTTTGAATTTTTCAATCCTATAGTTACGAGTTACTATTGCATCTAGCTGTGATTGTGTCATACCGTAACGCTCTAATAGCGCTTGGTGTTCTTCTGGATTAGTAACTCCGTGTTGTTGAAAAAACTGCTTGAGTCCAGCAAATATCTCTTCCTCACTACAGATAATATTTGCGATCGCTTCTGAAATGATCCTTTCCCGGAGTAAATGGGGTACGATACCATAACCGCTCAATATAGGGATTAATTCCTTTAATTGATTATCAGCCTCTAATTCTTCGTCCATTGTTAATTCTTTCTTTTCAAATTTTATTTCGTACCTACACCTAGGTATTGCAATCAAATTTTAGATTTTTATGTAAAGAATACTTAATTTTTCTTAAACTTAATTTATGATAATTGTTATAAAAGCATACAAAATATGGGTAATAGAAAAATACATTACCCATAAACTCAGAAGAAAAATTTTAGAAATCAGATTTTTAGGGGTACAAACTAGTTCTGAGATGAACGATAATTGAATTTCATAGTTGATAACTAGTTAATAGTTATTAAACAAGAAAAATATCAGCAGCTGGTGAGAACCCAACAGGTATATTATCTAAAACAGCAAACATTGTAGGTGGAACCGAATCTGAAGCAATAGCATCAAATGATAAAGCACCAGTTGTACTGTCATATGAAAATTGATTAGTAGAAGTTGCTCCGAAACTAGCTTGCTCAATGACAATTCTATCTTGTCCTATAGTGAAGTCTTCAATGAGGTCAGCACCTTCTGCTAAGCTGCTAAAAACAAATGAATCGTTTCCAAATCCACCATTAAGAACATCTTTACCGAATCCACCCTGTAGGCTATCATCTCCTAATCCACCATTTAAATCATCTTCTCCGTCACCACCATAGAGTATGTCATTTCCCATCTGACCATACAGCTTATCATTACCATTTCCACCAGATAAGATATCGTTCCCAATACCACCACCCAGACCGTCATCTCCAAATCCACCCCTGATACTATCGTTTCCTTCATTACCTTGAAGTGTATCATCTCCAAAACCACCAAGAATGATATCATCACCAAACCAACCACTAACTTTGTCATCACCAGACATCGCAAAAATTATATCGTCTTGACTGGTTCCATTGATAATGTCGTTGTTGTTGGTTCCATTAATTACAAACATCGGTATATTCTCCAGATCTAATTTATTAGCTTCACATCTACAAAAATGATAAATAATCGTATATTTCAAACAAGGACGATATCTAGATTAGTAGAAAAACCAGCAGGTTTGTTCTCAATAATTGCAAAAGTAGTTATTGGATTTTCATTAGCAAGTGAATCAAGAGAACCGTTACCGGGATTAAAAGATAAAGTACCCGTAGAACTGTTATATAGGAACTGACTATTGGAAGTTGCACCAAAAGTGGATTTATCAATGACAATCTTATCTCCTTCTGTCCACTTAAAATCCTTAATAGTATCTAAACCATGATTTTTATATTTGAAGATAAAGTCATCAGCACCAGAACCTCCACGTAAAGTATCTTCACCGGAAGCACCATACAATTCATCATCACCACTACCACCACTTAGATAGTCATCTCCTGTACCTCCGTCAAGTTTATCATTACCCTGCTGACCGTATAAATAATCATTTCCAGCTTGACCGTAAAGTTTATCATCACCTACACGACCGTAAAGACTATCATTACCTTGATTACCATACAAATCATTGTTATTGTTATCTCCGAAAAGACTATCATTCCCAGTACCACCAGATAAGTTTTCAATACTGTATAAAGTTTCGTCATAGGCTAATGTTGAAAAACTAGCGGTATCAGTCATTAAATCTGCTGTCACCTTCCCCGAATAGTGGTAAAAGGAAACCGTATCTGTACCAATTCCACCATCAAAATAATCCTGACCAGTTCCACCAGCTAAAGCATCATTACCAGTTCCACCTTTTACATAGTCGTTACCACCACCAGCAAAAACAGTATCATTTCCACCATTTGCGTTAATGGTATCATTCTCGTCAGTTCCAAAAATAATTTCGCTAGTGTTATTCCCGTCAATTATCATTTTATTTGTCCTTTATTTACGTAATAATTAGTTCCGTAGATTATTTGACTATTATTGTTTCCGTTGATAATCGCCATTGTATTTAACCTATAGTTGTATGTTTTGAATTAAAGAAACTTGGATATAGAGATGTAATTGTGAAAAAGTTTATTTCTCTATATACTTAGGTATTGCAGTTAAAAATAAGTTTTTTATGTAAAGTTGAAAATATTTTTTTTGAAATTGATTGACAGATTCCATAGGCATAAAAAAATAGGTAATAGGTATGTTTATTTTCCTATTACCTACATGATTTACTTAGGAGAATTTAAGACAACAGATGAGCTATACCTAATACCTACAAGATCATCTACGAAAACTCATAATAGTATACTCTCGCTGCCTTTAGAGATACACAATGGGTGAGTTTTGTTAACCTAATGGCAACTATTAGGGTAAACCCAAATTATAAGTTATCCTAACTAAGTCCTAATTTAGGAACCGTAAACTTTAAACAAGAGTGATATCCAAATTAGTTGAGAAACCAGCAGGTTTATTCTCAATAACTGCAAAGGTTGTTGCAGGAATACCGTCTGTAGGTGAAGCATTGAAAGACAAGGCTCCAGTAGAATTATTGTAAGAGAACTGACTCTTAGAAGTAGCCCCGAAAGTAGACTTGTCAATGACAATTTTATCTCCTTGTGTCCACTCGAAGTCTTTAATAGTATCTAGACCTTCAGTTTTGTACTTAAAGACAAACTGGTCGGCACCCGAACCACCTCTGAGAGTGTCCTTACCGCTTCCACCGTACAACTTATCGTTACCGCTACCACCACTTAGATAGTCATTTCCAGAACCACCGCTGAGATAATCGTTACCAGATTCTCCATATAATTTGTCGTTTCCAGTACCACCATATAATTTGTCATTTCCGGAATAGCCTAATAACTTATCATGACCGCTTCCGCCATATAATTTATCATTTCCTTTCCAACCATCTAGGTAGTCATTGCCAGATTCTCCATATAATTTGTCGTCTCCAAGACCACCATATAATTTATCATTTCCGGTGTAACCTAGTAATGTATCTTTACCCCATCCTCCGTAGAGCTTATCATTACCTGTCCAACCATCTACATAATCATTACCAGCTTTAGCATAAACAGTATCATTACCACCTTTAGCATAAATCTTATTGCTGAAAAGGTTTCCATGAATGGTTTCGCTGTTGTTAGTTCCATGAATCGCCATTGTATTTAACCTCTAGTTGTATGTTTTAAATTAAAGAAACTTGAATTTGATGTAGAGATTGCAGAAGAAACATTTTTCTTGTCCCTACGTTTAGGTATTGACTTTGGAAACGAACTTTTTATGTAAATTTGAAATTAATTTTTCTTAATATTAATTTACATAATTTTCATGGTAAACATGGGAACACATAGTAACAGTCTTGATTACAGGACTCAATAAATGGGTTTAGAAAATTCTATTGATGCAATTTTGCGATCGCACAAAGTTTACCGAGATATCAGGAGTCAAATTCCTGACATTCATGAGGAGGTTTATGAAGATGTGCGTCAACAACTTTTACAGAAGGTATCTGGGGAAGATATTATTAATGACAAGTTATTATCAGGGAAGTATCCCCTAGATAAGTTATTGAAATATTCTGTATATATACGGATTGACCGATTAGCAGTTAATGCTAAAAAAATAACTAATGTACCAATTTGCGATCGAAATAAACAGCGTGCTTTGACACAGTTATTTAATGCAATGCTATTGTGCGATCGCTTGAAACGTCCTCAAAGAGAAAAGGTAGATTCTCAAACATACGAAGATATTTTATCTGAATCAATGGGGGATTTATGGCGGTTTTTATGTCAGAAGATAGATAGCTTTGATGAGAATAGAATAGATAGTAATCTTGAAACGAGTAACTTTCTAGTCTGGATAAATGCCAGCATGAAATTTATATTGAAGCGTTCTTACTTTAAAAATATTGATAACCATTCCCAAAAAATTAGCCAGCAATATCAAATAATTAATATTGATAGTACGGAAAATCAAGACATTCCCGCAGCAATAAAAGAAGTACCGTTCTCAGAAGAAATTCGAGAACTAATTGTAGAAGACCCAGACAAAGTTTTTCAAGCAACTTGTATCAGAGAAAAACCACAAGCAAATTTTAAGAGTATTGCATTACTTAGTCTCGAAGGTCGATCAATGAAAGCAATTTCAGAACAACTTGATGTTCCGCAACAAAGTTTATATACATTTTACAACCGTTGTATTCAAAAGTTTATACCCACATTTCACAAGCATCTACAAAATTAAAACTAAAACTAAACTAACACCAAACTAACACCAATTTGTTGTTCTGAGATAAGGAGAATGTTACTAATGAGTTTTGTCCAACCTATACCTTTAAGTTTACCGATTACTTTAGAAGCTTTTCAAGTTGCCTATAGTTTTCAATCGCAACAATCAAACCAGGAAAAATCATACCAAATTTACCGTAACACAATAGCTGTTTATATGGTGAATTTATATTTGGAATCTTTAGAAATTGGAACCAACTTGAACGGTAGTTGTAGTTTCAATCCTCTTATACAATCTCTCATGAATGTAGCAGATTTGGAGGTGAACAATCGTGGTAAATTAGAATGTATACCTGTATATTCAGACTCTAAAAGTATTCATATTCCCCTCGAAACTTGGTCTGATAGAATTGGTTGCGTCGTTGTTGAACTCGATGAGGAAGCAACAGAGGTAAAAATTCTCGGATTTGTAGAAGAAGCATTAACTGAGGAAGTTTTCCGAAATCAATTGCAATGTATTTCAGAACTGGGAAGTTATTTAAAAATACCAAAAACCAAACCAAAAACTCAAGCTTTGGTTAGTTTAAGTAAATGGTTTGAAAATATATTTCCTAATGGTTGGGAGAAGACGAAAGAAGTTATTAATCAACCAGAATTAACTTTAAGTTTCAGAAACAGTTCCCAAGTCTCCGCAAATAATGTTGTAAAAGCAGCAAAGTTGATTGACTTGGGTATAGAATTAGGACATCAATCAGTAGCTCTTTTAGTCGCGCTAACACCAGAAGAGAAAGAAAAAGTAGGTGTTTGTATACAGTTGCATCCTGGGAGTGAAGATAATTATCTACCTTCAAATATTAAGCTTGCAATGTTATCAGCAGCAGGGGATAATATCCAGGAAGTGCAAGCGAGAAACCAAGATAATTATATACAACTAAAAAGATTCAAATCTAATTTGGGTAATTTGTTTAGTTTGCAAATCACATTTGATAATCTTACTTGGGAAGAACGCTTTATTATCTAAATTTAAATATTTAAACTTAAATATTTAAATTTAGGAATGTAATATGTAGTCCTACCGGTTGCTGTATTATCATTTGGATACACTTGGATATAATAAGCGCGATCGCAGCGTCATATCAAATTCGGAGGAGGTAAGCACAAAGAGATTTAGGGTTGCTTGTTTTGATACATCTGTTGAATGATTCCCATGTCAACAGAGACGATATAACTTAACATTTTAAAATTAAGTAAATATTTTAAAATTAAGTAAAATTGCAAGCTATTCAATTTGCGATTCTAAATTCGGAAATTTAAGGTCAGAAAGTCAATCTTGGAAATTTAGTTAAGTTATTGAAACGGTTTTGATTATGACTAAGCTGGTAGTCTTGGGCTTAGTACAAGGAGATTTGAACAACGGGTTTGGAGATGTTAGTGTCGAAATCTGGGACGATGGTGACTCCTACCCGATGAAATTTCACGGTAGTTTACCTGCTGCTCCTGAAATTAAACAGTCATATCAAAGATGGCAGTTTCTTTACCAGGCATTATATCAGAGTTTTAATTGGCAAACTCGTCTGGGAAAAGTTAATAATTTTACATCTAACTTTGAATCTAATTTTGAATTGGAAGAGGAAGATGTAGTTCAGTTCTCTGAAGTTGAGTTTTCCAACTTGGGTCAGTGTTTACAAAAGTTAATTAATAATTGGTTATGTTCTTCAGAGTTTCGCACTATTGACCAAAAATTACGTCAATATTTGCACCCCGAGGAGGAAATTAGGCTAATTATTCAAACTCAAGATAAGTTATTAAGGAGACTTCCTTGGCATTTATGGAATTTCTTTGAAGATTATTCCCACGCTGAATTTGCTTTAAGTCCTTTAGACTTTCAAAGTCCAAATAATCTTCATCCTAGAATCAGTAATCAGAAGATTAGAATTTTAGCAATTATTGGTAATAGTCAAGGAATAGATACTGAGAAAGATAGAGAATTTTTAACAGAACTATCTGACAGAGCAGAAATCGATTTTTTAGTAGAACCACAACGAGAAGAGTTAAATAATCGACTTTGGGAGAAAGGTTGGGATATTTTATTTTTCGCTGGACATAGTTCTAGTGAGGATAAAGGAATCATCAAAATAAACCAAACAGATGTTATCTCTTTAGATAAACTAAGAAACGCTCTCAAAACCGCGATCGCGGGTCAGGGCGAACGCATCTTGTCATTAAGCAACCTATATTCTCAACAAGTCCTAAGATAATCGCATTAAGCAATGTTTATTGACTTACTACTTGGTTGGATTTTTGACTCTGATTTTATAGTAGACAAAACGTCCTCGACGATAAATCTTATTTTCTCGTTTGATACATATTCAAAGTCTTTAGTCAATAGCCTATACCCTAAATTTAGATACGTTTGCCCTG
>JBCCDM010000083.1:0-18103 GCA_039030795.1 Cyanobacteria bacterium P01_A01_bin.84 | reverse complement strand
TACCTAATAAGTTAAACGATAAGTAAAAACAAGTTTTATCTTCTCTCTTCTTTCTTCTCCTTTAACCGAACCGTATTCCAGTATCATCTTTGTACAACTACCGGCGTACCAACACTAGCCCAATTAAACAACCATTTAGCGTGATTTGGAGCCACATTAACGCAACCATGACTCATAGGGGTGCCAAAATTATTATGCCAGTATGCACCGTGAATTGCATAACCACCTTTATAATACATGGTATACGGAACATTTTTCACATCGTAGCCTCTACCACGCATCCGAGTCTTTCTTAATTTAGTTTTGACACGAAATACTCCTACTCGCGTCGGGGTTTTCTTTTTACCAGTAGAGACTATAACTGCATAAACAGGTATATTACCCTCCCATGCAATTAATCTCTGACTAGAGAGATCCACCATAATCCAGCGATCGCCTGTTTTCTTGAAATTCTCAATACTTCTAGCAATAACTTGGCGTTTTGGGGCTGCTGATGCAATTTCTGTTTTTATACTGACACTCCCAAGAGTAAGACTTGTAGCGATCGCGAATACTTTAAGGGATGACACATGGGCACCCGCTTTAAGGGTTCGCAAATGATAAAGGGAAATCAGACTCTTCATTTTTACGTACTTCTTTTTGAATAAATTGTTATTAAATCTTTTATGGTGTACCTGAATCTATAGCTGATAGCTATATTCTGCCAAGTACTTTATACATTTATAATAGTTGAAACAAATAATTGAATGAGAATTGTAAAAAATGTAAGTTAATTTATTTACAATTCTCAAATCTACTTATTGTTTGATTCATAACTATAATTCTGACTTAAAGTTTAGTTTACAGTTAAATATTAAACATAACATTGGCGTATTCACTTAATACTTTTTCAGCAATAGGACTTACGCAACAACGATTTGTCATTGCAACCGGAACGTAGTGTAGGGTTAGCTAACGCTTGAGACGGAGTCTGCTCGACAGAGCTTATACATCGCTATGGTTGTCAAACACGGATATGCGGAAGCAAACGTAATGACGGGATTGCGTTACTTTTGCGTAATTTCTGAGCAAGCTCTTATAAAGGATTTCAAAAGTGAAATATCATACTATGCCAAAATAGTAAAGTGTCTAGGTCATACTTGTATAGTGATTTACCTTAGTGACATAGCATATGTGAAACTGATAAATATATATCAAGATAAATCAATTAAATACATAAAAAAATGCCATAGACAATATGTGTGGAAAACACAGACTATGTCTACAGCATGGTTAGAGTAATACAATCTGAATTGCACAATAAGCTCTGTTTTGCCTGCATAGCTATAAATGCGTTCTAAGATTGCATCACTGCTACCAAAATCCGATGATGTATATAATATAAATTAACCTTTAATTCGTTTCCTTGGTGATGTAAATCATATTTGTTTAAATTCTTCGAGAAAAGTTTTTATAAATTTTACATGGGTTTAAATTTGCTTTATATTTACAAATACAAAAATTTTACTCATCTATTGATTTTCTTATAAATCTTCAGCTTACGTATAAGGAAATTTGTAACTGTATTTACATACATGATTTATATAAACTCAGTCAGGATTGTAACTAGCATCTTCCAAACCATCCTATGAATTTATGGAAATTATTTTAGTTAATTCTGTTGCTTGCTGAGATACTGCTTGCCAATTTTTGGTTTGAACTAATGACTTAGGGAATAGATGAGTACTTAAACCAACCGCGATCGCTCCAGCTAGTAAAAATTTATTCGCGTTGGTAAAACTAATGCCACCTGTAGGGATCAATGGAATATGACCTAATGGTGCTTTCAAACTTTTTATATACTCTACACCACCCATAGCTTGTACAGGAAAGACTTTAACGCAGGTTGCTCCAGACTGCCATGCTGTCACTATTTCGGTGGGGGTTAATGCTCCAGGTATAATCGGTATTTCGTTTCTTATAGCTGTTTGAATCATTGCTGTATCAACATGAGGAGTAAATAAAAATTGTGCCCCCGCAGCGATCGCGTCGGTCATATGTTGCTGGTTTAACAGAGTCCCAGTACCGATTAAGCAATTGGGTAATTCTATACGTAATTGTGAAATTAATTTACCTGGTCTATCACTATTCCAGGTAATCTCTATTAGTTCGATCCCACCATTTGCTACTGCTAAAGCCATATTACGTGCTACTTCAATTTCATCTGCACGAATAACTGCGATCGCTTTATGCTTTTTTAAAAGTTCTAACCAAGATACATTCATTTATTTTTTCATCGATCCCAACAAATATATAAATACATACGTATACTAGTGAATGTAATTTTAAGAACAATCTGATTCGATAATTAGTTGATATGACCCAGAAGCATCTATCGCGGAAAATATTGATAAGTAAAGTGTTGATAACATCGGTAGTTACAGCTGCTATTAGTACCAGTAGCATTAATTTACCTTCTTGGGCAATAAAAACTGAGAAGAAAAATCAAAGTTCAAAAGTTCTATTTGCATCTAAATCAGGAGATAATTCTCAAACTACTCGTAGTTTGCGGGGTCATATTTGGAGTATCGCATCCCTAGCTTTTACATCTGATGGTAAAACTTTAGTTAGCGGTAGTTTTGACCATACGATTAAAGTCTGGAACTTGAAAACAGGTAAAATGGTTCGGACTCTAGATTTTCATAAAGATGGAGTTAACTCTGTTGTTCTTACTCCAGACGCTAAACTATTAGTAAGCGCTGGTGGTGCAGCACAAACCAATACAGACACTAAAATCAAAGTCTGGGATCTAAATCAGGGTAAACTTGTGCGTACTCTTAAAGGTCATAAAATGGGGGTAAAATCTCTTTTAATCCTCCCCGATGGACAGACTTTAATTAGTGCTAGTTATGATAAAACAATTAAAGTCTGGAATTTAAGAACAGGAAAATTACTCCGTACTCTTATAGGACACAAAGCATGGGTAAAGACTTTAGCTTTGAGTCCTGATGGTAAAATTCTTGCTAGTGGTGGTGGTTCTCCGGCTGCAAAGACAGATAGAAAGATTAGAATTTGGGATTTAAGTACTGGAAAGCTGCTGAAGACTTTAACTGGAAATTCTTATCCTATTAATTTCCTATCATTTTCTAATGATGGAAATACTCTTATAAGTGGAAATAATAGAAAGATTAAGTTGTGGGATTTAAATAGATCCCAAGTACAGAATCAGTTTACCGTTTCTCAATTAGGGGATATCAGTTCTATTACAGCAAGTCCTGATAAGGAAACTCTTGTCATTACTAGTTTGAATGGAGGGATCGAGTTATGGAACCTCAAAACAGGTAAACAGGTAGATACTTTAGTTAAAGCTGTAGAAAATCCTCAAAACTTTGACCGTCTCTACCCTAGCACCACAGCCTTTAGTCCTGATGGTAAAACTCTTGCCGTAGGTTACGGGGGAGCGGCTGAATTATCTAATTTTTCCATTAATCTCAAAGTTTGGAAGTAAGGTTATTTCCAACAATTTAACGATCCCCCTGTTGTATTTTTTACTAGATGGACAAATTAGACGAGCGATCGCCTAATTTGTCTAAAAGACTAATATAACTAACTAATATCATGTCCGGGAGCATACCCATAGTATGTCATTGCAAGTGAAACAGAATCGAACGTTCGCTGAAAGCGTTGTCGAAGACTAGCAATCTCAAAACCCTGCTATTGCTAGTCTAACGACAACCCTTTCAGGGAACCCTCCGCTGGCAATGACGGTCACTCAAGCGGACTTGATATAACTGCTATGGCAACCAATACAATCATCATGTCAAATATTTTAAAAATAAACCCAGTTGCTTGAATTCGGGACTTTTACGGAAATTTATATCTGCTCAATCAGGATTTATGCAAAGTTCCTGAAATTATAGCGCCACTGGTATATATGAGGACATTTGGATACTTCTTGTCTGGAGGGGGTTTGGGGGACGCAGCCATCCTCCCAATCGCCAGGAAAGGGGTAGCCTACCCAATTCTTTCTTCTTGAAAACATCCTAACCCCAAAGGTGAATCCGCGTACTATGCGGGGTCGTAAAGTCATCGGTGAAGGTCGGTTTAAACTCTCTCTAGCTGTACGATCGCGATTTTGTAAGTCCTATGGAATCCAATATTGAATCAATTGACAAATTTATGTACTCTTTTTGACAGATTCTTTAATAGTATAAGACCTAGTATCATCCTAGTTGCAGGTTATTAGAGTATTATATTTTCGACCATTAATTTTCAGCCTTGATAATTTATACTGGGAACTTGCATATTTTAAAAGCACTATGTATCAAGGATTTGAGGAATTCTCGAAAAATCTATAAGTTAGAAGTGTCAGCTAAAAATTAGTTCTTAGAGATATTTATGACGAAGTATTAAGCAAACTTATCTACAAAACTATTGCATATATATATAAACTGAAATCACTAGGTAAGAAAACCTAATTAAAAATTATTGCATTTGCTTGATTATCTTGTTAAGGTATGCTTGTGCAACGTTACTAGGAAAAAAATTGTATCTAGGAGATATGTTATTGATACACAATCTTATTGATTTTATTAGTTACTAGTGTATGCTATAGCATTAAGTTATTGAGAGAAATATATATTGATATACTGTCTGCGCTAGCAACATTAAGGCTTTCATATAGGGCTTTAAATACTCAGGAAACACCAAAGAGACAGCATTAGGATAATTTATTAGATTTCTCGTATTTGTGTATATGACTTTTCTGTCAAAGTAGCTAGAAAACTAAGGGGTAAAGTTTTTGTAGCTCTAATTCTACCTGTACAAGAAGTCTATCTATATTGATAGATTGTGTTCTCTATTTGAATGCTGTATATATTAGGATTTGCGCACTGTACAAACTTTATTACCTTGTGCGTTAACGAAAGTAAGTTATTTTGTTTGGGCTTTAGTTCGTCATCCTTTGATGAATGGGGATAACAAAATTAAAGGGGTAGTTTGTCGCCTAAAAAGTATTACCTAATTAATAAGGTGCAATTCCTAAAATTCATAGCTCAGATTTGGTTTTCCCTATCAATGCGTAAGTCCTGTATATTTGCAATTTGAAGATTACTTTGAACAAGAATTTTGAACAGTAAGAGAGAAAACTACTTATATTTGAGGTTAAAGATATGAATATTCAAGGTAAAGTTGCCCTAGTAACAGGAGCTTCTCGTGGAATTGGACGTGCGATCGCAGTTGAGCTAGCCCACCAAGGGATGAAACGAGTAATTTTGATAGCTCGTAACCGTGAAAAATTAGAGGAAGTAGCAACAGAAATTAAAGCTATGGGAGTAGATGCAGTAGTAATGCCTGTAGACTTGAGAGAACCGACTTTAGTACATATTGCTGCTGCTCAACTTTGGCAAAATCATGGTCCAATTCATTTATTAGTTAACTGTGCTGGTGTCGCGTACCAAAATTCCTTTTTGCATTTCAAACTACCCCAACTGCAAGAAGAATTATCCCTTAACTTACTTGGAACTTTTACTGTCACGCAGATATTAGCGAGACGAATGGTAACAAAAGGTGAGGGTACAATCGTTAATGTTTCTAGCTTGATGGGTAAAATTGCAGCACCAACAATGGCAACTTATTCTGCAACTAAATTTGCGATTCTGGGTTTAACTGAAGCTTTGCGACGGGAATTAGCAGAACAAAATATTAAAGTTGTAGCGTTATTACCTTCCCTAACCGAAACAGATATGACCAATGGGTTGCAATTATTCCGGGGTGCGATCCCAATGACACCAGAAAGAGTCGCACAAGCTTTAATAACGGGATTAGAGAGAAATTCCCCAGAAATTTTAGTTGGATGGCAAAGTCATTTAGCTGTTTGGTGTCAGCGTTTTTGTCCTTGGTTGCTAGAGAAAATATTGGAAATTGCTACACCAAGAAAATCCCAGCCAAAATTTAGTTGGGAAAAAACAATCCGTAGAGTTAACAACTTTAGAGTCTTTAGATTGTTCAGTAACTTATCTGTATTTACAAATTTTCTAACTTTGGTTTATGCGGGAATTTCTTAAAATTAGGTCAAGGGAGTTAGAACTTAACGAGAGAAAACAATAACTCCCCTTTCCCTGTCCCCTTTTCATCAAACCAATGGTAAAAGTATCTCAAATTCTGTTCCAAAACCAAGTTTAGAATGTAAGTTAAATTTACCACCATGTCTGGCTGTAATAATACGATAGCTTACGGCTAAACTAGTTTCTTTATCTGCTCTGTTATTCACAGAGAAAGAATCTATAATCTGTTTTCGCGTCTCTTGAGAGATTCCCATACCATTATCAGAAATCCGAATTGCGATCCATCGAGGATCTAAACCGTCTATTTTTTCTTGACTATTTATTTGTTGAGAAACTATTTCTGTAGTGATTGTAATAATGGGTTTTGTGTTCACTAAATTTTCTGAGTCGGTATTGAATTGTTGTCTTACCGCTTCATTTAATAATGCATCAACACAGTAGCTCAGAATATTCATAAATACTTGACTTAATTGCCCCACAAAGCAGTATATTGGAGGCAAGCTGCTGTATTTTTTTATTATCTCAATTTCACCTTTGAGACGACTGTTAATTAATAATATATTGTTATTAATACAGGTGTGTAAATCTGCTGGTTTAGGATATACCTCATCTATATGACAGAAATTTTGTAAACTAGAAACCAGCTTTTTTAATCTTTCGGCACCAGTACGAATACTAGCGATCGCTTTGATCAAATCTTCTTCTAAAAAGTCAAATTCAATTTCTTCTCTTAAGTTTTCTACTAATCTAGAAGTATTTTTAGATTCTTGTTCGTAGATAGTAATTAAATTAATTAAGTCTTTAGTGTAATTAGAAACGTGAGTCAAGTTACCCCAAATAAAATTGACGGGATCTAAAATCTCATGGGCAACCCCATCTACTAAACGCCCTAGATTCGCCATCTTATCATTTTGAATCATTTGGGCTTGACTGCGTTCGTATCTTACCTGAGTTTCGATACCCCGAATTTGCCATGAAACGGTACTTAACTCCTGGATACTTAGCAACCTGTAGATATTATCCTCTACTTTTACCACCACTGGTTCAGAAAAAAGTTCAGGGGATCGTCTGAGTGCAATTTGCATTGCTGTTAAAACAGGTGTCGTCTGTGGTAATAACAAAATCGAAGTTCGAGCATAACTATATATGACTCCCACAGACTCCTGGGAAAATAATTCTTGTCCGTGGGGACGAATAAAAAACTCTAGTAACCTCTGTCGGGAAATCATTCCCACATAGTTTCCTTGTTCTACAACTATTACTCCCGGTAACAAAGGATACTTTTCAAATACTTCTACAACTTCTGTAATAGAACAACTAGTTTCTACCGAAAAGTTATACAGAGATAATTCATTGAGTGTAGACTCCAAGCTCAAATCCCCGTCACTACCTTCCGACAAAAATGGTGGAATGATTTTTGAACCAATTGAATCAAACTTATTTACCACTAGAAATCCTGATTTTTAAACAGATGATTAGATCAAAGTAAAAATTGCTATTCAATAAGTTAACATTTTGTGTTGCAATAGTCTCTTACTTTACACAATCTATGATTTAAAGTCTTCCTTTATAGTAGTAGTTTGCCAAGCGAACTTTGCGGGTTGTTCGTGAAAAGAAAAAGTTTCTTCTCCCCCTGCTTCCTCCACTCCCTCCACTCCCTCCGCTTCCTCCGCTCCCTCCACTTCCTCCGCTCCCTCCACTTCCTCCGCTTCCTCCGCTTCCTCCGCTTCCTCCGCTTCCTCCGCTTCCTCCGCTTAGCCTGCCCTGCCTGCCCTTACCCGGCAATTTTGGCTTTCACGAGTACTAGTAAGGGCACAGACCTTAATAAGTTCTGTGCCCTTAGGCTAATTTATAGAGAAATCAAATAGTAAAGCAATTCAACTACTGATTCCAAGATTTAATTAACAGACTTAAGCAACTTTAGCTTCCGATTCTAAAGCAGCTAATCTATCTGCTAAGAGCTGCTCTAGATTTTCCAATGCTTTAGAGAAGCCTTTGATTCCTTCATCTAATTTTTCAGATGCCATGGAATCTTCTGAGTGCATTTTATCAAACACTGCTTTATCCATGGCAATTTTTTCGATATCCATGGAATTAGCTTTACTTGCATCAAGTTTACGGGTTAAATCACCAGTAGTACTGTCTAATTTAGACAAGAATTTAGGTGCAATTGTCAACAAATCGCAACCAGCTAATTCAGTTATTTCACCAAGGTTACGGAAACTTGCTCCCATTACTTCAGTTTTGTAACCAAATTTCTTGTAGTAATTGTAAATTTGGGTCACAGAAAGTACACCGGGGTCTTCGTGGGATTCATAACTCTCTTTACCAGTATCTTTCTTGTACCAATCGAGAATACGTCCGACAAAAGGAGAAATTAAAGTCACCTTAGCCTCAGCACAAGCGATCGCTTGGTGAATTCCAAATAATAAAGTTAGGTTGCAGTGAATTCCTTCTTTTTCTAAAACTTCTGCTGCACAAATACCTTCCCAAGTAGAAGCGATTTTGATTAAAATTCGTTTGCGGTCAATTCCAGCTTCTTCATATTGAGCAATGATTTTTCGTGCTGTAGCAATAGTAGCTTCTGTGTCGTAAGATAGACGCGCATCGACTTCTGTGGATACTCGACCAGGAATAATTTCTAATATTTTTTTACCGAAAGCTACAGCTAAACGTTCAAAAGCCAAATTAGCAATATCTTTCTGACTTGCACCAGTCTCAGCATCTTTTTTTGCTTGTAGCAAGGTTTGGTCTACAATTTCCTGATACTCTGGCATTTGTGCCGCTGCGGTAATTAAAGAAGGGTTAGTAGTTGCATCTTGGGGCTTAAACTGCTTAATTCCTTGAAAATCCCCTGTATCAGCCACAACAACTGTCATTTCTCGCAATTGTTCCAGTAAATTCTTAGACATAGTATGCTCCTTCACTTGGTTTATTTGAATTGATGCTTTTTACTTTATTCTTTGCTTTGCTTTTGAGGAAGGTTAATATTTTTTTAACCTACTGCCACATAGTCTTTAATTAATAGCAAGTACATATATCTTGTCCTTGACTACTAACTAATAGCTATATATTCCCCATTAATTACTAAAAGTTCTGTTGAGTAGGACTTTGCACTATTTTATTCATCCAACTCAATTTTGAATGTTGGATAAAATGCACTTTATCTCACCTTGGTAGTTCGTAAATGACCTTTGAGGTTTTCATAATCCGATTGGAGGTTATGACCCTCCCTAAAATTACTGCTAACTTGACTCTGTCCAATTAAAGTGTCTGCCAAATTTATAGAAATTTATAGCAAGCCATTCAAAGACAGATAAGTAATTAATTCATAATCAACTTTCGAGATATTTCAGAGATATTTCACCTAATTCAACTATTCACTTTCTAACTAATGGGAATTTTAGCTTGCAAAAGCAAGTAAAGGACTTTCTCTAGCTTGAGTCCATCCAGATCCATGATAGTAGAAACCTAGAAAGTGCCATTGGTACCTACAACACCAGTTATATCTATATCTAAAGTGCTTTAATATACAAATGATAAAAACGGTAAAGCCTTTTCCATAGGGAATTTCAGCTTATATTATCTTAGTTAAGCCATGGCAAAATAAAGGGAAGCCTGGTTAATTAAATCTTTCTTGAACCCCTCAGAATTTTTAGCTTTATTTAATCCTTTATCCGATTGCGATCGCTTATATGCTGTTTAGGCAACTTCTGGTCGAGAAGAGAAAATTCATTTTCTGTTTTTCACCTATCTCAATTACCAGAGAATAAACCTAAAGTCAATCTTCACAGACTTCTAGGTTATGAATGAAAATGAACAAATACCTTAATTCTTCTTTTTTAGGATTGCTTCAGTTGATAGAGAAAGGAATTTGTCAAGATTTTTTATCATAAATTATTGTGATTAAGTTATGAACTATGAATATATTAACTATCAAAATTTTAAATTCTAACCTAATTTCTATATCAAATTAAATAGCTATATAAATTAGGGTGGGGTTAGAGGAAGTAAAGAATAGAAGGCAACTCTGCTTTCCTCGGTAGGCAAAACTGGTAAGGAAAGGGAGTAAAACGATGGTAAAATAATTAATTAACCAATAAAATAATATGTAAAAAGATAGAGTTTCAAGAATCAAGAGTAATATTAAACTCAATATATTTAATCATTAGATGAGTGTAATTAAATATAACTGTGTTTTGTTACTGTGTGAGTTCACGCTATGCTATACAAATATGAAGTATCCCCTCTTAGTTGATGAAGTACAAGGCTTAGATGCTTATACTTTGAGACTCCGCGACCATAAGCGTTTTGAGCTTTTTACATTTCGTTATACAATTCCCCTTATTTGTACCAACTTACCTATATTTCAATTTGAAAAATCTTGAGTATTTATGATTGATATGATTAATTTATTTTGGGTAGATAAATGCTTTGCCCTAATTATTAAATTTAATTTGTCAGTAGTGATAGATTATTAAAGTCAGCCGTTCTTACATACACAATGTAATGAATTTAAAGGATTATCAGAATGTCTAAATATTCTTTTCATTACAAAAACTTTATCAAAGTTTTTCATAAATTTCAATATTTTTTGAACTTTTTATGGGTTAAAGTATTAGACTCCCTACCATTTTTAGTAGCTCTAGCAGTACTTTTAAGTGTTATTAGTATAAAAAGTCCTTTCCTCGTATTGTGTTTATTACTTAGCAGTTTAGTTGTAGTGGTAGTACAACAAATTGGCAAAAAAATATCATTACCGAAAAAATGGTTGATAGTAGTGCAGTGCTTAGTAGTAGGAGCTATTTTAAGTGCATTTTGGTTAGACTACTTTGCTGCACCTGCACAGGCTCAGTTTTTTAGAAAAGCTGAAGATTTTTTTAAAAATACTCTCACACAAGATGTAACGGAAGGTGAAGGAACTCAAGCCGCAGTTAGTCTAGTTTTTAACGTTCTCCGAGCGCTTTATCTACTTTATATCGCAGTAGCGTTAATTGGTGTTGTAAATGCAGTTCGTAAAGATGAAGATTGGCAGAGTATAGCTAGAACTCCTCTGTTAGTAGTAGTTGCAGTAACAATTGCTGATGTTTTAACTGGTTTTGTAATTGGTGATAGTGGGGGTAATAATTGATATTGATTAGGTAATTGCTAATTACCAACTTTTCTGTATCCTTTTCTGTATCCTAAATTATTCTGCAACTCTGAACAAATATGTCTGAAGAACAGGATAAAAGGTTTCGACCAGTAAATAGAATCTTAGGTACTCAACCGTCTTTAGGTCCTTTACCTGCGGATCAGATTTTTCCTTGGACGGCGATCGCTTTAGTTTCTTATTTTGTAGTCAACGGCATTTTTGGTGGTTTATTTGCTGATGACTTTCATAGATGGTTGTGGACTATATTAATTGCTGGTTGGGGTATGGGAACGTGGTGGATTCTTACTGGTGGTAGAAGTTGGCGCTTTTTAAGTAAGTTTATTGGGGTTCCAAAATGGACTAGGGGAATAGCTCGCTATCGAAGCTTTTTGGAAGTAAATAATGAAGCAAAAAATCGGAAAAAAAAGCGTCGGTCTCGCAGCAGGAGGTGAAGTCCGACTCACACCGTTTGAAGATGCGCTACATTTAGCGACGATGCTACGGGTCTGTCTTGATGGACGGGACATCGGTGCTTACATTTTAACTAAGGGAAATCAGCAAGATAGATTTTGTTTCGTTTTTGGTTTTAGCTGTGAGGGTATTCATACTACTTTAGGATTAGAACAAATTGATACAATTTGCAACAATATTGAAGCTGGTTTGAAGGATATTCCTTTTGGTGAGAAAGTTACTTTTCACTTGGGTTCTTTCGGTAATGAATATCAAAGACAATTAGAATTAACATCTTTAATCCAGAATGCAGTTTCTGTTGATATTAAATATCTACTGATGGCAGAACGTGCCAGAATTCAGGAACTGACCCGTGCTGGAATCCGCAAACCAAAGTTTTTACGAGTTTATGTTACCTATACGGTGGAACCATTAACCCATAAAACTGATGATTGGATAGAAAAGTTATTAGCTAAGGGTGAATCTTGGTGGTTGCAATTTAAAGGAGATAAGACAACTACAGAACACCAGAGTCTTGAGTCTAGTCTGAGGAATGCATATAAAGAAGGTTTTCGTCGTTGGGAACAATTACTTTCCAACAAGATGGGTCTGGATGTAGTAGCGTTGAGCGCGGAACAATTATGGCAGGAAGTTTGGAAACGTTTTAATGATTCACCTGCTTCTGGTATTCCTCAGTCCCTGGTTTTAGATGAACAGGGAATTCATGAAGAGGTTTACTCAGACTTAGCTAGTACCCGTTTACTAATAGAAAATTTGCACAGTACTACATTACTTATGGAATCTAGCGTTCCTTGTGCAGACCGTCGTTGGGTACACGTTAATAATAAGTATGTAGGAGTCTTAACCTTTTTAGAGAAACCTGGTGGTTGGTACAGTAAAAACGCTCAGTTACGCTACTTATGGGAACTTTTAGCGAGAGAAAATATTGTTGATACTGAAGTATTTTGTCAGTTGAGTGCTGCAAATCCAGCCTTAGTGAAAACGACTTTGCAACGTGTACTAAAACAGTCAAATATGACTGCAATGATGGCACAGGAGAAAAGCAAAACCATTGATGTTAATGCTCAGTTAAAGCTGAAAAAGTCGGTTGCGGCACAAGAACAGCTATATGAGGGTGCAGTTCCTATTTATACTAGTATTGCTATCTTAATTCATCGTTCTAGTAGCGAAGATTTAGATGAAGGCTGTCGGTATATAGAAAACTGTTTTCAGCGTCCGGCACAGGTAATTAGAGAAACGGAGTATGCTTGGAAGCTTTGGTTGCAAACATTACCTATAGTATGGGAAAATTTACTAGCAAAGCCTTTCAATCGTCGCCAATTATACTTGACCAACGAAGTTCCGGGATTAATGCCTTTAGTGATGACAAAGAAAGGGGATAAACAGGGGTTTGAATTAATTGCAGAAGAGGGAGGAACTCCTGTTCATCTGGATTTATTTAGCCAGCATAAAAACTTGGCTTTGTTTGCAACTACCCGTGCGGGTAAATCAGTCTTGGTATCAGGGATATTAACCCAAGCCTTAGCTCATGGGATGCCAGTAGTTGCTTTAGACTTTCCCAAGCCAGATGGCACTTCTACTTTTAGTGATTATACCGAATTTATGGAGGGTAGCGGAGCCTATTTTGATATATCTAAACAATCTAACAATTTATTTGAAAAACCAGACTTGCGTTTTTTGAGTCCCGAAGAACAACGCGATCGCACTCAAGATTATGTAGGGTTTTTGGAATCAGCTTTAATGACCATGGTTTTAGGTTCTTCTACCCAAAATCAGTTATTAGCACAGACTGTACGTTCGATACTTAATTTAGCTTTGGGGGCATTTTTTGCAGACCGGGAAATACAGCAACGATATGAAGATGCAATAGAAAATGGTTTTGGAACCCAAGCATGGGAACAAACTCCGACTTTAAAAGACTTTCTCGAATTTTGTCAGGTTGAAGTTCTCCAGCTAGACAACATTGGGGGTAGAGTTGAAGATGCACTCAGTCAAATTCATCTCCGCTTACGATTTTGGCTTTCTAGTCGGGTAGGAAAATCGATTTCTGCACCATCAAGTTTTCCTACAGATGCACAGCTATTAGTATTTGCTCTACGGAATCTATCAGATAGTGAAGATGCGGCAGTTTTATCATTAAGTGCCTATTCTGCGGCATTGCGACGTGCCTTGAGTAGTCCAGCTTCAATATTCTTCATAGATGAGGCACCCATTTTATTCGAGTTTGACCAAATTTCCGATTTAGTAGGTAGAGTCTGCGCTAATGGAGCTAAAGCAGGTATTAGAGTAATTTTAGCAGCCCAAGATCCAGATACCATCGCCAAGTCCAAAGCTGCATCAAAAATTCTGCAAAACTTGACAACACGATTAATTGGTAGAATTCAACCAGTAGCAGTAGATAGTTTTGTCAGCATTTTAAAATATCCCAGAGCCATCATTGCTCGTAATGCTTCCGAGAGCTTTTTTCCCCGTAAAGAAGGAGTTTATAGTCAGTGGTTGCTAGATGATAACGGTATATACACCTTTTGTCGCTACTATCCAGGTTACGAACAACTAGCAGTTGTAGCTAATAATCCCAAAGAACAAACTGCTAGAAGACTTGCTTTGGATAAATATGACGATAAATATGAAGCCATTTCAGCCTTTGCACGTCAGTTAATAGCTTCTTTAAGGGGAGGGTAATTTTAGACTACATATAACACTCTTACCCGTTTCAGGGTAGAGCTACCGAGAAACAAAGTCCCAACCTTCGTGGGACTAGTAATGTGCAACTTCCGCCTAAAATGGAACGAGACTAATTAATATTTGCGGCGTTGCTAATTGCTAATATTACTAATCATCAACAACCCACCACTAAGCGGAGTAACGGTTTAGAGGGGTTTAAAAAATAAATTTTGAACAATGAAAACAATATTAATTATCAGCTTTTCCTTAACATTTATAGCTTTACCCGCGATCGCTCAATTAGGTAATGCCTGGAGAGATTTTCAACTTTATACAATAGATTTACAAGACTATCTCAAGGATAATATTCGTACGACTTTAGAACCAGTGGAGTTAGAAACAATCGGTGCAATTAATAATGCCACAGGTGTAGTAAATATACCTAACCCTATCCGAGTCAAAGAAGACATCACAGAAACTATTGTATTAAATTCTATATCTGAAACCTTTGAAAATAACCCCTCTGTACAGGCAAATATAACCAGTAATGAAATCGATCGACAAATTACCCGTGGTGCGATCGCATCATTCTTTGGTCGGCAAGGACAAGAACGTTTGCAAATAAAATTAGAAGCTACTGAAGAAACGATTAACAATATATCCAATATCGCTCAAAATTTAATAGAATCTGATAATGACATTATTAATAGTATTCAAGGAACTCTTAGTCAAGGAAACGGTGTTACTGCCCTTGCACAATTGCTTTCAAATCAAGCAAACTTACAAGCAGATGCTATTAGAATAGAAAGCGAACAATCAAAGTTGATTGGTGAAAATTTATCTCAAAATATCAGCCTTAATAATTCTTTGCAATATTCCAACTTAAACTTAGTCAATATATCCCAACAACTCGAAGAAGAAAATCGTGCTAGAAGAGTTTATGCATCAGCAGAAGCAGCAAGACTTTTAAGAGCTAGTTCTCAAACAGATTTATTTGGCAGAATTCAAGATTGAAGTAAGAATTAGCTTCCTTCGGAGGAATTCAAAATACAAAATTATTACCAATTACCAATTACCAATTACCCATCAGCAAATGAATATTTTCGCACAAACCGGGGTTGACGAAATTATTGAAAGTGGTAGGACAACAACCATAAGTATTGCCGAAAGTTGGGATAATCAATGGTTAAACTTATTACAGAATAATACCAGTGATAACTTATACGGTTCTTTAACTAATTTAGGTATTTTCTTTGCTGTTGGGACTTTACTTTTCTTTATGATGCAGTGGTTGAAGGATGCTATTTACAGTGAATATTCTCGTCCTATATCGGCTTTAATTTGGCCCTTTGTGGTAGTAATATTATTAGCAAACTCTGGCAACGGTACTATATTATCTAACTTAACTTTAGGTGTCAGAAATTTTATCAATCAAATTAACCAGGAAGTCATACAGATTGGTGATAATAATCGTAACTATCAGCAAGCTTTAAGTATGAGTATTGCTGAAGAAATTGTTGGTTCCCTACTACGTTCTTGTCAGTCTTTAAGCGGAAAACAGCAAAATCAATGCTTTGTGAAAGTTACAGAAAAAACTGATGCTATTTGGCAAGAATATCGAGATTTATATGGAAATCAACCTTGGATTAATAGGTTAGAGAATAAAATAAATCAAATTACTTTAAATACAGAGAATGTGTCAGAATTTGCCTTCAATTCTTTACTTGGTTCTACACTCCAAACCAGTATAAAGAACTTTTTAGTTTCCTTACAATCAGCCTTTCAAAATTTAATTGAAGTTACAATGTTGTTAATTGCTGCACTAGGACCATTAGCTGTGGGGGGTTCCCTACTACCTGTAGCTGGTAAACCAATATTTGCATGGTTAACAGGGTTTTTATCTATGGGAATTGCCAAAATTTCTTTTAATGCGATCGCAATATTTACTGCAACAGCAATTATCACCGGACCAGCTCAAAACCTTGATGCAGACCCAGATTTGATGTGGTTTATGATTTTTTTAGGGGTCTTAGCTCCAATCTTATCTCTTTTAATCGCTGCTGCTGGAGGTTTTGCTGTATTTACTGCAATTAGTAATACCACTTCATTAGTTCGGGAGAGAATTTAGGTAATAGGGAGAGGAAAAAGGGGAATTGGGAATGGTTAAAAGCTAATCATTAATGGTGATTATATGGTGCGTTTGCTAAGTAAGAAAAAACAAAAAGTCAACATATTAACAGCTTTTACAATTTCTACATTTTGTTTGCACGCGATCGCGTTATTTTTTCTTGTCATCCAAGGTTTAACTATTCGTCAATTAAGTATTCAAAAATCTCCTACGTTTGCACAATTAGTTGATGGTGAGTTAGTTAATACTCCGAACAGTTTAAAACGACAACCACAAGAAATTCGTCAATTTGTAAGCAGAACTATGATTTCTATGTTCAACTGGTCTGGGAAGCTAGCACCACAGACATTTGAACAAGTATCTAATCCTCAATCAGATCCTGGTATTTTTATCAAAACTCCTAAAGGTGGTAGTAAAAAAGTAACTACGAACAGTTGGTTAGCAAGCTTTGCTTTATCAGAAGAATTTCGACGGGGTTTCTTAAGTAAAATCGCTGAACTTACACCACCAGAAATATTTGCTCAAAATCACAAGCAATCAATTTCTGTAAAACTAGTAATTAGCAGAATTTATCCACCTCAACAAATAACAACGGGTAAATGGAGGGTAGGAATGGTTGCTAGAATAGTTCAGAATAAACGCGATACTCGTCCGATAGTTACACCTTTTAATAAAGACGTTTTAGTACAGAGTACTGATAATTATCAACATCCAATACCAACAGATATCAGCGACTTACAAAAAGCTATTTATCAAGTCCGGGAAGCTAGATTAGAAATTTATGAAATTAGAGACTTATGTTTAACAGATAAATATGAAAATAATAATATTGATGGTCAAGTTGATAGCTGTACAAAAATTAGAAACTCTCAGCCTCGGAATTTTCTAGAATGATTTCTGAAGAACTTTGAAGAACTTTGAATAAGTTTGAATATTTTATTTACAAATAAACTTTATAATATGCGGTCGTTAAAAACTCAAAATATTAATACAAATATTATTCCATTATTCGTAGTTGCGACATTCGGGTTACATCTTTTAACTTTTTTAATACTAATGTTTCATAGTAAAATGTTACAACAAGTTAAAAAGAAATCATTGCCCGAAACCTTAGTACAATTAGCTGATGGTCGCGCGATCGCAGTTGATGCTCAGAAAAATTTCCAACGCAATCCTCGGACAATTCAGCGCTTTGTTGGGGAAACTATGACCTTAATGTTTACATCTTCAGATAAACTGCCCACAAAAGTTGTATGGCAAATTAGCTCTCAATTATTATCAGAAAAATATCAACAAACTTTAAAATCACAAAATAAAAGTCTATATTTAGAAAATGAGTTAAAAAAAATCAGCAAGGGTAAAGAAAGTGTATTTATTATCAATAATATTTCGCCTCCAGTAGAAATTAGTCCGGGGAAATGGAAAGTCCAAATATCTGCACGTCGTCTAATTTTTAGAAATTATGATAAATTGGGTAGTCCAATTACTTTTAATAAACAAATATTAGTTCGTAGTTTAGAAAAAACATCAGTTCCTGTTCCTAAATTTCCTACACCTTTAAGTTTAGCTGTTCATCGTTTAGGATACGCAAAGTTAGAAATTTATAATATTTGTGAAATACAGAATAAAGATTGTTCTTAGGGGTTTTATTAATCAAATTTT
>JBCCDM010000082.1:0-18156 GCA_039030795.1 Cyanobacteria bacterium P01_A01_bin.84 | reverse complement strand
TTTTAATATATGAATTATCACATGAAAAGCCCTATATTAATTAATATCAGAACTTACGCACAGACTACATTTTTACGTCCGGAACGACCGTAGGGGTTGCCTGAAAGGTTTGTCATTAGACTAGTAATTGCAAAGCCTTATTTCTCGTTACGAGTACGTAAGTCCTAAATATATAATAATAAGTATTCAATTATTGCTCGCTACAAAATTTGGTAAATTAGATAAAAATAGATAAAAAATAAAAAAAATAGGAACCTTTTTATTAATTAGCCGACATTGAATATAAAAGTAATATTTACACAAAATAGCAACTCACTATGCGTAAATTATTTAAATCATTAGTGACAATTTCTGCATTGTCTGCTTTAGCAATTTCTCCTATTTTTTTATCAGCGGAAGAAGCATCTGCGAAGCCTAGAAAAGGTACAGACGCTAGCTATGTAGGTGCTGGTGTTTCAGCTGGTGTTACCAACGGCGGACAGGCTGGCACTTCTGCAACCTTCGGTGGAAATGTTACAGGTCGTTTGAAAATCGGTGGTACTCCACTATCTGCTAGAACTCAAATTATTTTTAGTGATGATACTACAGCTATCGTTCCCCAGGTATCCGTAGATGCAGGTATTGCCAAAAATACAAATGCTTACGTTGGTGTTGGTTACTCCTTCGTAGAAAAAAACGGACAACCCACACCCTTGGGTAACAAAGATTCAGTCGCTGTAACTGCTGGTCTAGAAAGCGAATTCGCTAAAAACTTAATGGTTTATGGCAGCACTACTCTAGCACCAGATGGTTTCCAAAATACCTCTGCATCCCCAGTTAGTATCAATGGTGGTATTGGTTATCGTTTTAAGTAATTAATAAGCTTAAAGCTAATTCTATTGTGTTGCTGCAATAACGCTATTACCCGCTTCAGGGTAGAGCTACTGAGAAACAAAGCCCAACGGAGTTGGACTAATAATGTGCGACTTCCACCTAAAATGGTATGACATAAAGCTAATAGCTTTTGAAAACAACTTCTTAGCTAATATCTAACAACTAATAGCTCCAACAATTAACAGCATTTTCATAAGCTCATCACTGTAGATAATCTTACCGGGTTTGTTAAGTCTTGCATCCACTTACAAACCCGGTTTTTTGCCATGTTAAGATAAAAATATTGTCCTAAATTCCGACCGGATTACCGGGAATAGTTTTGGAGAATAACTTTGAATTTGCCGAGAGGGTGTTTTTAACGAAAGCGCTTTCGGCTTATACCGATGCTTTACCGACAGAAGACAACACACAACTGCAATGGTGAAATCTGCTCCTCCTGAGACTGCAAGCCGCAAGCCTTCTAAAGTTGAAGGAATCAAAGAACGCAGCAATTTCTTACGGGAACCTGTAGCAACTGAGTTACTTCAGGATACAACCCATTTTAGTGAAGAAGCGATACAAATTCTGAAGTTTCATGGTTCTTATCAGCAAGACAACCGAGATAATAGGGCAAAAGGTCAGGAGAAAGATTACCAGATGATGCTGCGGACGCGGAACCCTGGTGGTTTTATTCCTCCACAGCTGTATTTAACTTTGGATAATTTGGCGGATAGCTATGGTAACAGCACTATGCGAGTTACTACACGCCAAGGCTTTCAATTACATGGAATTTTAAAGAAAAATCTTAAGGCGACAATTGCAGCTATTGTTGAGAATATGGGTTCGACTCTAGGTGCTTGTGGGGATTTAAATCGCAATGTGATGGCACCCGCAGCACCTTATAAGAATCAGCCCCAATACCAATATGCTTGGGAATATACCGACAAGATAGCTGATTTGCTGACACCTCAAACTGGCGCTTATTATGAAATATGGCTAGATGGTGAAAAAGCTATTAGTGCTGAAGAAAATCCCCAAGTAAAGGCTGCAAGACAGAAGAACGGTACTGGTACTATTTTTCATGATAAAGAAGAACCAATATATGGCGATCTTTATATGCCACGTAAGTTCAAAATTAGCGTGACGGTACCGGGGGATAACTCTATTGATTTATATACCCAAGATTTAACTTTGGTAGTTATTACCAATGATGCTGATGAATTGGAAGGGTTTGATGTTTTTGTGGGTGGAGGTTTGGGAAGAACCCACAATAAGGAAGAAACCTTTGCCAGAATGGCGGATGCTATTTGCTATGTGCCGAAAGAAGATGTTTACGATCTAGTTAAAGCCGTTGTTGCCACTCAAAGAGATTATGGCGATCGCTCTAATCGTCGTCATGCCAGATTAAAATATTTGGTGAATGATTGGGGTTTAGATAAGCTCCGCTCCGTGGTGGAAAAATATTTTGGTAAGCCACTAGAACCTTTTAAGGAATTACCAGAGTGGAAATATCAGGATTATTTGGGATGGAACGAGCAAGGTGATGGTAAGTTATTCTTAGGTATTTCTATAGAGAATGGCAGGGTTAAAGATGAGGGAGATTTTCAACTGAAAACCGCTTTGCGTTTAATTGTAGAGCAGTTTAATTTACCTATCCGCTTAACTGCTAACCATAATTTAATCTTTTACGATATTTCTCCAGAGGATCGAGCAGCAGTAGAAGAAATTCTCACCCAACATGGTGTAGTTACCAATCCTAATCAAATAGATAATTTCACACGCTATGCAATGGCTTGTCCGGCTTTACCTACTTGTGGTTTGGCTATTACTGAGTCAGAAAGAGTTATACCCTCTATATTAGAGCGGGTGAAGCAAGTTTTGGCTAAAGTAGGTTTACCTGACGAATATTTTGTGGTCAGGATGACCGGTTGTCCCAATGGTTGTGCCCGTCCTTACATGGCAGAATTAGGTTTCGTAGGTAGTGCCCCAGAAAGCTATCAAATTTGGTTAGGAGGTTCCCCGAACCAAACAAGATTAGCAAAGCCTTATATTAATAAGCTACCTGTCAAAGACCTAGAAAACTTCTTAGAGCCAATTTTTGTTTATTTTAAACAGTCTCGGCAAACAGAAGAAAGTTTTGGAGATTTTTGCGATCGCGTAGGTTTTGAGTCTATTAGCGAGTTTTCTAAATCTTATCAACCCGAAAATCAATCACGAAATCAACCGTCAATTACTAATGGTGCTGGACGCAAAGCTAGTCATCGAATTACTGTCAGGAATGAGATTTATACTCAGCTCAAAGAAACTGCCTCTATTCAAGGTAAATCAATGACTGATATTGTTAATGATGCGGTGCTTGAGTATTTGAAGAAGCAGTAGCTTCAAAAATTAAAAGTTAAAAGTCACAAGTCAAAAGAAAATCCCCATAATTAAAGAAGATTTGAAGAATATTTGAAGCGGACACCTCTAAACTGGAACAGACTGGATTAATTTCGATAGAACTATTCGGAGGGGGTTTGGGGAGAATCCCCCAATGGTTGGTTTTCATGACCTACAGAAATTAATTGAAATTATTATAGGTGTCTTAAAATAAATCTTTATCTTCTTTTCCATGAATAAATTTAAGGTTCAGACCGTTTAAAGTAAAAATTAGTTACTTTTTGAATTCTAAATTTTGAATTTTGAATTTTGAATTTTGAATTGGAGCAAAGCAACAGTCATGACGCAGTTGCAAAGAATAGCCATTGCACCTTCCCAGATGCAACAAGGCAAAATAGTGCTTCGTGAAGAACAATTACACTATCTTTGTCGGGTGTTGCGATTGCGTCCGGGAAATAATTTTATTGCTATGGATGGGTTAGGAAAATGGTGGTTAACTCAATTAGGAGAAAATGAAGCCACAGTTATTGAAGAATTAGATAATTACCAAAGAGAATTACCCATTCCAATTACTTTAATAGTGGCACTTCCTAAAAATGGTTTTGATGAGATAGTGCGGTGTTGTACGGAACTAGGGGTAACTTCTATTATACCCGTAATTAGCGATCGCACTTTACTCAAACCTAGTCCTCAAAAGCTACAACGTTGGCAGCGTATTGCAAGGGAAGCTGCCGAACAGTCAGAACGTTCTGTTATTCCCAATGTATCAGAACCAGTTGCTTTTCAATCAGCTTTGTCATCAATTGCTAGTCCAGATAATCATAGCTCTACATCTAAATATCTTTGTGCTGCAAGGGGAGATTCAACTCATTTTATAGATAGCTTTAATAAGGTAGAGATTCCAAGGAACAATCAATCATATCAGCAACATCAAATAATCATTGTTACAGGACCCGAAGGAGGTTGGACAGAAGCAGAAATTAAATATGCAGTTGATATAGGGTTTATAACAGTTTCTTTAGGAGCACGTATATTACGGGCAGCCACAGCACCCATTGCAGCTTTATCAGTAATAGCAGCTATTTTAGAATCAGAGAGTGTTCGATTTTAGACTCATCTATTAAAATCTAGATATTAAATAGATGATAAAAATTGATATATGATTGAGCAAGTTGCGATCGCTTTAAAAAATCAGAATTATCCGACTGCGGCGAAATTAATTAAACAACTCTTAAAAGAATCACCCGAAGACCCATGGGTGTTATTTTACTTGGGAAGACTATATGAAGTGACTAAAAAATACAAAGAAGCGGAGAAAATTTATCGGCAGTTACTGAGAAATACAGCGACGGTAAAAATAGTAACTGTTGCCCGTCAAGGTTTGCAACGCCTACAAAATATTCAAAACCATCAAAGAGAGCAGGCTGTTTCTCAGTCTAAAACAGGAGAAGAAAACTCCCAGACAGGAGTGTTAGTTTTAGAACCACTTGAGAAGGAAGCAAAAACTACAGCAGCTCAACAGCTTGCTAAAATCATGCAAGTAGACCCTTACAGTGCAAGATTAATCTTACCTAGTCGGGGTTGGAAATTGTATCGCAGTGGTGCAATAGGCGAGTTAAAATTTTATGGAGAACAGCTAAGAAATGCAAAAATTCCTTGTTTCTGGGCAAAAATAGTTGATATCCAAAAAATTCAAGTATTTCAAGTTAAATATTTTGACGAAATCTTTGACGAAATAAAGCAATCAGCTACAGTTATTTGTAATAACTCAGAAAATGTCAGAGGTAGTTTAAGCTTTGAATGGAAAGAAGTAAAGCAGCGAGTGCAAGGAATGCTGCCAATTTTTGAGGAAGTTGTAGAACGTGACGCTAAGGGAAAATCAGTTAGAAAAGTTAAAATATTAGACTATTTGCACTTTTGCGATTTGCACTTACCTAGTAGAAATTGTATTTTACGGCTTTATGATAATGGTTATGACTATCAACATGGAGTAGAAATATCTTATACATCTGCCCAAAATACGGTCAGATTAAACTGGAATAATTTACTCAAAACCTTAGATAAGAATTTCACTGATATTCCCTTATGGTCGGACTTCAAACCATTTGCTGAAACTGCTTTAGACCAAATTGAAGTCTTAAATAAAATTGAGTCTCATATTAACTTGTTACGTAGAGAAGCAAGCAACTGGGATCCCCTTTTTCATTTATATAGCTCCCTAGTTTTTATCAACAATTTAAATTAAATATAAATTAAGTAGACATATCAAATAGATATATCAAAGAGATATCAATAGTTAGAAATAAAAATCAGTAATGGAAATATCTAACACAAGAAATAGAAAATAAAATAAAATAGCCTTTATCATCTATTCCCATTATCAATTACCAATTACCAATTACCAATTCTAATTTTGATAAAGCTGATTCCAGTCAGCGATCGCATCTCTTTGAGCGCTCAATAATTGCTGAATTCCCTTTTCAGCACAATCTAGAAGCTGATTCAACTGATTGCGACTAAAATATCCTTCCTCAGCAGTTCCTTGAACTTCGATAATTCCCAAATGTTGATTCATCACCACATTAAAGTCTACACTTGCAGCCACATCTTCAGGATAATTAAGGTCTAAAAACGCCTCCTCTTCTAATAAACCCACCGATACCGCTGCAACTTGTCCAGTAATAGGCGATCGCTCAATATCTCCCCGTTGTAATAATTTAGAAATAGCATTTGCTAACGCCACAAAACCACCGGTAATAGATGTTGTTCTGGTACCAGCATCAGCTTGCAGGACATCTGCATCAATAGTAATAGTTCTTTCTCCAATCCCATCTAAATCTATTGCTGCTCTCAAACTCCGACCAATCAGACGCTGAATTTCTTGGGTTCGACCAGAAAGTTTTAATATTTCTCTCGGTTGTCTTTGTTGGGTCGCTCCTGGTAGCATTCTGTACTCAGCAGTCAACCAACCCTTACCAGTACCCGTAAGAAATTTGGGTACTCCTTCAGTAACGCTTGCATTACAGAGGACTTTAGTATCACCACACATAGTCAATACTGAACCGGGAGCAAAACGTGTAAAATCCTGTTCAAAGCTTATGGGACGAAGTTGATAGGGTTCTCGACCATCAGGACGTTGCCAAACCATTGGAAAAGCCTCAAAAACTTAAATACAAAATATAACTAGGATATAGGTTTTTATTTAATTACATGATTTTTTTCACAATTTATTTCTGAATGAGGAAACCAAAAAAAATCTTTTCAAGGATTGTATATGACACAATACGGTTCATTTAAGCTTCCAAACTAAAAATAGCGTAGGTCGAGTTGAGCCACAACTTTACCCAGCAAACGGTTGATAATGTTGGGTTGTGCCAAAAAGGCACACCTACGGTGAACGTACCTCAACCTAACCTGCAATATTTTTAACTAAACCATATTGGTATATAACAGTTTTTCCTTTGGGTGAGCTAACTCTCCCAGGGAACATCCAAGTTTAAGCAAATATCTTAACCCGAAACCCATAATATTTAATAATTATTTTAGCCCCCAGGCTTCTAGTCTGGGGGCTTTTTGTAAAATTGGGATGCTCCCCTCTCCTAAATAATAGTGACAAATTCTATTCCTGAACGAATGAACATCCTGCCTTAAAAAAGGGTACCCAGCCTTGTATCAAGCCGGTGAATTAATAACTATAGTGCTACTTTTTAGGGTTAGGAAGTTTTTCCAGAAGAAGAAAAAATAGGGTTAGACTACCCCTTTCCCCCTCCCGATAAAAAGTATTCAGATGTCCTAATATATATCGGTAGTGCTATATCAAAAGTTAGAACCAAGTAATTTCATAATATTTTGCCGTACAGTCTCCGGTTCTTGGTCTCCATTAACAGTTAATAAACGACGACGACGGTCATAATATTCTAAAATAGGTACAGTACAGTCATAGAATAACTCAATACGACGTTGTACAATTTCAGGACGGTCGTCAGGTAAAGAGCGATCGCTACAGCGATTAACCATCACGGCTTCTGAAACCTGTAGATAAATTGCCCAATCTAACTCCTGCTGCAAATCTTCTAATAAAAAATCTAGTTCCTCCGCTTGAAATGCAGTCCGAGGATAGCCTTCTAATATCCAACCGCAATTAACATCAGGTTGTTTCAGACGTTTACGGATAAATTTAATCATTATTTCATCGGGAACCAATTCTCCATTTTCTACATAGGGTTGAGCATGACGACCTAAATCTAAAAAATTTTTGTATCCCAAACCGTTACTTTCTTGAGCAACCAATT
Source organism: Cyanobacteria bacterium P01_A01_bin.84 (assembly GCA_039030795.1). GTDB lineage: Bacteria > Cyanobacteriota > Cyanobacteriia > Cyanobacteriales > Nostocaceae > JBCCDM01. The sequence goes on along the minus strand of JBCCDM010000082.1, from coordinate 10,633 downwards.
TAGAAAGACTATCGTAAGCGACTTCCTCAGCAAACTCACTTTGGGTTATCGCTCCTCTAAGAATCTCTCCTGTAGAAATTAAAGGAATATTAAAATCTTTACATAAAATCTGTGCTTGAGTACTCTTCCCAGAACCCGAACCTCCTAAAATCGACAATTTCACAGCAAATCACCCCTCACACAAAGTCAAAATCATAACTATCTAAGTTTGTTGTGCCCAAATACACGGCAAATTTAACATCTTTACTGACAAAAGTTTGTTCGATCGATGCTAATTTTTTCCTATTTATTTCTACTGCTTTTGATTTCTATAATAAGTATAAATTAATACTCATGATTTTGTAAAAAATATAAATAGTTAAATCCTGGGCTTAAGCATCAGCCTAGGAGATTTGGAAATTATTTTGTGTTGTAAAAGTCTTAAAGCCATGTATAGGAAGAAATATACTATTTAGGAGGTTATTTTTATTCAAAAGGTGAGAGGGAACTCTCAAAAAAGAACAAAAATGTCCTTTTACCCTTACCCTTTAAGCATTACCCAAAGTTATAAGTGATTTATTTATTTCCACTAACTTTTAGTAGTGATGGACTCAAGAATTGATTTCTTAATATTTTTTTTCAGACTATAGTAAATATAAATTGATTTTCCAAGTATATTAAGGATATTCTTCTCAGCAAAACCCGAAAATTATGGTAGCTCAGCTTGAAAGTACAAGCATAAATTCGACCCTAAATCTACCATATCCCGTAGAGGGTCTCCTACAAGTTTTTACTAGTGTCCATCGTAGTTTTTTTACTCATGTCATGGCACAATCACTGAGAATAGCCGGTCAAGGTCATTCTGTGCTAATAGTCCAATTTCTTAAGGGTGGGATAGGTCAAGGACATAATTTTCCTGTAAAACTAGGACATCATTTAGACTGGATTCGTTGCGATATACCTCGTTGTATAGATACACCACAGTTGGATGAATACGAGTCACAGTCTCTACAGAAACTGTGGCAATATACACAGGCAGTTGTGGCAGCAAGTAAGTATTCTCTCGTAGTCTTAGATGAATTGAGTTTAGCTATCAATTTTGGTTTGATACCTGAAAAAGAAGTCTTAGAATTTTTAAATCGACGTCCAGCTCACATTGACATTATCTTTACTGGATCGGAAATGCCCAAGTCTATTTTAGATTTAGCAGATCAAATGACAGAAATTCGTCACTCTCATAGATCACAATAATACGAGGAATAGACAGGTCGGGAATAGAAAGACGATGGATATTGAGTTGTGAGTTATGATCAAAAACGATATTTGGATTACTGAAATGGCAAAAGGTGGAATGATTTCACCTTTTGAGCCTAGTCTAATTAGAGAAATCATTGACAATGGAACCCAACAAATACATCAAGTAATTAGTTATGGCTTATCTTCTTACGGCTATGACATTCGCTTATCTTCTGTAGAATTCCGAATTTTTCGTCACATTCCTGGGACTGTTATTGACCCGAAAAAATTTAATTCTGAAAATTTAGAAAAAACCCAATTGCATGAAGATGAAAGCGGTTGTTATTTCATACTTCCGGCTCATTCTTATGGATTGGGGGTTGCACTTGAGAAAATAGAAGTCCCGGAAAATATTACGGTTATATGTATAGGTAAATCTACTTATGCTCGCTCTGGTATCATTGCCAATTTGACTCCAGCTGAAGCGGCTTGGAGGGGTCATCTGACATTAGAATTTTCTAATTCCTCAAGTGCTGATTGTCGTATTTATGCCAAAGAAGGTGTGGTACAACTACTTTTCTTAGAAGGAGAACCTTGTGCGATCAGCTATGATGCTCGTCAAGGCAAATATCAAGACCAACCTGAGAATGTTACTTTGGCAAAAGTTTGAAAATGTAAGTTTCATTATATTAAACCTAGCCAAAACTAATATTGTCTAGACTTAGCTGGACAATATTAGTTTTTGAGCCACTTCCCCCACGCCATAAATGTGGGGATTCAGGCATTACCTTTTGGCTAGATTGGGAAAAGGAAGAGTTGAAAATACAGTTTTCAAGTTTGAAGTTTCAAGTTTTTTAAGTAAATTCTTGAAATTTTAAATTTTTTTATTTTCAAAAACTAATCCCCAGTTATTTTTTTGATTTTGTGATTTTGTGATTTTTATTGAGTATTGACGATTTCTTCAGAATTAAACTGCTCAGCTTGGGGTTCAGGTTCCGGCTCAGCTTGGAGTTCGGGTTCCGGCTCAGGTTCGGGATTGAGCAAATTTCGCCATTCCCTAATCTGTTTCCTAGCTGCACTATAAGCTGAAGTACCTTTAGGTACTAAGTTTGCTGTGCCAATAGCTTTCTCAAGATTAGAAATACCTTGGTTGCGAGCTATATCAAGTAACTGCTGACTCCATTGGTCAATAGCAGGATTAGCATCACTACGCAATAGACTTCTCCTTGGTATTTGTCTGGCTAATCGAATTGCTTTAGATAAAGCCGATGGGGTTCCTCTAAGTGCTACCTCTCTTGCTTTCTGCCAATTCTCTTTAGCTGCAATTTGCGATCGCCAACTTCTAATCTCCCTTCTAGCTTCACCAGATAAAGCTCTACCACTACTAATTTGTCTGGCGGTACTAATAGCTTCTTCTAAACTACCACTTTGAGCTAAAGACCTTGCCTGCTCTAGATAAGGCTGGTCTTCAATCCTTTGAATACTGGCTTGCCATCGGGATATTTTGTTACGTGCTTCCTTATATAAAGCTCGACCGCGACGAATCCGACTAGCTTCGGAAATTGCTGCTTGTAATGAATTAGGGTCTTGCAATAAAGCTAACTGTTCTGCACGATCTAAGTAGGGTCTATCCTGAATAGTCTGGGCTTGAGAACGCCAGCGATAAATCTCTTTTCTAGCTTCTTTATGACGGGGATTACTTGCAGGTACTAACCTAGCTTCGGCGATCGCTGCATTCAAATCGGTAACTGTACCTTGACTAGCTAAAATCCTAGCCTTCTCTAAGCGAGCAACATCTTGAATTTCTAATTGCCATCTGGTAATTAATTGTTGTGCTTTGTCATAATTGGATCTAGTCGAATCAATTTGCTGTGCTTGAGAAATTGCTAACTCCAAACCTGCCACAGAACCAGTCCAGGCACTTCTTCGAGCTTCGGCTAAAGCAACAAAGTCATCAACCTCTGTTTGTAACCCAACTATGTTCGGAATTCTTTGAGCAATGTAAATAGCTTCATCTGCATCTCTTGAAGCAATTTTTTTCTCTGCTAAATCTAGCATTTTGCGACCGAATTCTGGTATTAGTTCTTGGGCTTTTTCGTATACATAGCTGTTTTTGGCTACAGACTGAGCTAATTTTATGGCTTTAAGTACGTTATCAACATTACTACTCTTTGCAAAGTCCTTGGCTCTTGCGAGTTTCTTACCATCTTCTCGTGCAGTTGTTACAAGGTTATTTAACTCCTCATACTTATTACTTGCCCAAAACTTATTATCAACACGCAGTAACTTCGCGGCAGTCATAAATGCTTGGTGCCAGCGTTCTTCACGCATATGCTCTTCAGCTAATTTATAATAATCTTCAGCCTTTGACCAAGTTGACTGCCAATCTACTATTTTTTCTTCAACTAATTTATAAGCTGGTAACTCTTCTGGAATGCGTCGTGCTGTAGCGATCGCTTGGTCCAATCTACCAGCCTGAAAGTTTTCATCTGCAAGAGTCAAAATATCCTCAGACCAGACCTTCAAAGACCGGTCTATCTCATTTCTCATGGGATGATCTTTAGGCAAATGCTCTACTAAGGCGATCGCTTGGAGCAAATCATTAACTGTTTGTTTAGAAGCCGCCAATTGAGCACAATGTAATCTTACAGAAGCACTTGCTAGGGGCCAAAAAATGGAGGGACAGTTAGGGGCAGAAGGCAATTTTAGTAAAATTGCCATTGCCATGAAACCCACAGCACCAGGTACAAAAGTTAGTAATAAAGCCCAAAGAGTCCAACTCTTCATCCAACGAGGTATTTTTCCTGAAGAGGGTTTAGCCGCAGTTTTCTCTGGATTTTCTGGACTAATTTGTTGTTTCCACTTTACTGGTTTGGAGTTAGAAGTATCTGTTGGTATATCAGAACCATTGACATGACTAATTTTTTTTGTTCGGGATAACTTTGATATCTTATCTGGTTTTCTTGTTCCGGCTGGCAACCAACCTTCTGGTATGTCCCGCTCTGTCATTATCTCACACCAAAATTAAATCAAATTTAATAGAATTTTATTGTCTAATAAAAACCAACTTTTGTTGTTGCTATATTAACTGTACGGTTAAGAAAAAGCTACTGATTATTCATATACTCATATTTCCACAGATATCATTTATTCTGAGAAATAGCAGTCTTTTCTTATACCTTCTACTGTGAAGCTGATGACTTCGATTGCAAATCAACAATTAGCTGAGATAGATGCTTGCTACTTGCATTGTAAACTTGACCGCAAAAATCACAGGTAGCTTCTGCACCGTCATCTTTCGCAATCATATCTTGCAATTCTGACTCCCCTAATATTGTTAGCGCTCCTAACACTCTGTCAAAAGAGCAATTACACTGAAACCTAAGTAACTGAGTGTCTGGAAAAATTACTAATCCCATGTCTCCTAACAGGTCTTGAAAAATTCCCTTTAAATTTTTTCCTGTCTTTAGTAGTGGTGTAAATCCTGATAACTTACTTATACGTGATTCTAACTCTTCTACTAAAGCCTCATCTCTAGCTGCTTTTGGTAAAACTTGGATTAATAAGCCACCAGCCGCAGAGACCCCATTAGCTCCTACAAATACCCCTAAAACAAGTGCAGAAGGTGTTTGTTCGGAAGTGACCAGATAATGAGCGACATCATCTCCAATTTCTCCAGAAACAAGTTCTACTGTACTAGAATAAGGATAACCATAACCAATATCTCGAACAACATAAAGAAAACCTTTTCCTACAGCACCTCCAACATCTAATTTTCCCATAGTATTGGGAGGTAACTCTATAGATGGATTCCCCACATAACCACGAACTGTGCCATCCATTCCAGCATCAACCATTATACCACCCAAAGGACCATCTCCTTTGACCCGCAGATTTACTCTTGAGCCGTTACGCTTCATACCTGAAGCCATTAGTAAACCTGCTGACATTGTTCTTCCTAATGCTGCTGTGGCTACATAAGAAAGTTGATGGCGTTCTCTGGCTACTTGAGTTAAGCGTGTTGTAATTGCACCTACAACTCTAATTCCACCTTCAACTGCTGTTGCACGAATTAAATGATCTGCCATATAAAACCTTACATTTCTTAACAACTTTGTTGTCTCTATTGTAAGTTCATAGCTACTACAAAATTTAAGTTTGTCATAACTAGTAGAGCTTGGGAAAGGGCTAAAGGAAAAAGGGCAAGGAAAATAAAAAAAATGACGATTATATAACTATTCTGAATTATGCAAATTTTTGCTGTATTGTAATAGTTTTTCTGTCTTCAAATAACGTATCAGTCAATTTTTTGGATAAAATACTAGATTTTGGGGCAAAAAGCATAATAGTTTTAACTTGGATTAAGATCGCATATAGAAAAATAAATTACTAACTAACTAAAATTTATTTTCAAAATCATAAGCAATCAAGCAAATCACAAAAAATGTTAGGCAATTTTCAAAAGTCTCAATTGCGAATTGAAGTACAAGCTTGCGCAGATGCCATTAAGGAGAGTTTACTCTATCCTGAAAAATTACAAAAGTGGATGCTTTCTGGGAAGCTTTCTTCTGGAATGCCTTCCGAGTTACATTCAGGATTAGTATTCGATACAAAGATCGGAGGTATATCAATTCATCATCGGGTAGACATAGCAGCAGATAACTGTTTACGACTCCTACTAAGTCAAGGTATAGATGGTTTTCATGAATGGTATTGGGGAGAAGGCTGGGTGCAGTCCCATATTGAAGGTGTATCAATATTACCCCTTTCCTTGGGACATACTGCAAATTTGATGAGTTTGCAATATTTTTTATCTAGGATAAAAGGAAGTTGATAGTTAATGGGTAAACAGGCGATCGCTAAGGACCTTCGCAGAAATAATTTCCTAAATTTTGAATAGCTGTATTTTATTAGTAACTAAAATAACAAAACCTGGTTATTGTTTTAACCAGGTTTTATCCTATAGAAATAGTTAATAATTAGGTTGAGAAATCTTGTAGGTCAGCTGTCCGTATTGATAATTCCTGTATGCGGTTTCCACGTTTGAGTTTGAGTTGCAGAGCTTGACCAACGCGGGTATTTTCTACAATACTTAGCAACTGGCTTCCTTTATTAACTTTTTTCCCATCCACCTGAACAATAATATCTCCTGGACGTATCCCAGCAGCAGAGGCAGGAGAATTAGGCACGACTCTTACCACGAAAATTCCGTAAATTTCCGGTATCGTGGGAGTATTAGGATCGCTATTAATTCTTTTTGCATCTTCTGGAGTCAAGTCCTGCATTTGTATTCCTAAGAAAGGATGAGAAACTTTTTCTCCACGCTGTAGCTTAGTAGCAATAGTTTTGGCTTTATCAATAGGAATAGCAAATCCAATACCCATTGCATCAGCCCGAATAGCTGTATTAATACCGATTACTTCACCCCTATCATTTACCAAAGGACCACCTGAATTACCGGGGTTAATTGCAGCATCTGTTTGAATAAAGTCTAAACGTTTATCAGAAATACCGACTTGAGCGCTAGGACGTTTGAGGGTACTGACAATTCCTAAAGTTACAGTATTATCAAATCCTAAAGGATTTCCTACGGCGATCGCCCAATCTCCGACTTCAATAGTACTAGATGAACCAAGTGTGGCTACTGGTAAATCGGAACCTGCATTGATTTGTACGACAGCTAAGTCAGTAACTTCGTCTACCCCTTTAACTTTACCTTCTATCTGACGTCCGTCTTTAAGATGAACTGTTACTTTATCTGCTCCACTAACTACATGAGCATTTGTGAGTACTAAGCCACTTTTATCAAAGATGACACCAGAACCTAAACCACGCTGCTGTTGTGGTGTTTGTTCAGGAATGGTATCTCCAAAAAAGCGTCGAAAAACTGGATCGTCGAAAAAGGGGTCAGGAAGACGACGGGTTATAGTGCGTTCAGTATCAATTCTAACAACTGCTGGACCGACGCGATTTACTGCGGATGCAACAAAACTGTGAGAATTGCTTCTAGGAATAGCTGGAGATTGTACTTGAGCAATTATTTCTTCCTGATTTACAGGGTGTATAGATGGTGCAGGCTCTGCTTTGGAGGGTGAAACCTGTAAAATATTAAGAGTGAAGATTGCTCCCAATAATATCGATAAAAAATGGATAGTAAGTTGACGTGTTGAAGAAAGCAATTTGAAAAATCGCATAAGCAAAACCTAATATAACAAATTTGATGACTTGCTATTTATGATAATAATCTCTATAAATACTATGACAGCTTTGATTGAGAGTTTTAATGGGCTCAATGTTACTATTGCCTTTTAGTTGAGGATTAGTTCAAGATTAATTCAAAATTAATTCAAAATTAATTCAGGATTAACTCAAAACTTATAGTTGAGGAATTTTAATTCGATTTGACACTACTGTGTGAGCTAGGATCTTATTAATAAACAAAGTCTAGATACAGTTCCATGGAAGAAAAAAATCGGCTAGTGGAAAAATCATCTTCAAGGATAAATCATAACTATTCAGAAAAACATCATAAACACGGACAGAATACTCATACTCATACTCAAGAATCTTTACGAAAAATAGTGAATCGGCTTTCCCGTATTGAAGGTCATATTCGCGGTATTAAAAGTATGGTTGAGCAAAATACTCCTTGTCCAGATGTATTACTACAAATTGCTGCTGTAAGAGGAGCTTTAGATAAAGTTGCGAGAATAGTTTTAGATGAACATTTAACTGAATGTATTGCAAGAGCTGCCAAGGAAGGGGATATTGACCTGGAAATCCAAGAACTTAAGGCAGCATTAGATAGATTTTTGCCTTGAATACAAACATTATTTAGATTAATCTTGGCGTGGTAACTTTATTTTATAGCTGCCTTCAGGAGTTGGTATTACCTCTCCACCCAGAGCTTGGATTGCAGCGATCGCTCTTTTTTGAGTATTTTCGTCATTTCCATTATTTAAGACCATTGACCAAGCAGAAATTTGAGCATATTTACTATCCGGTTTGCGCTTGAGAAAATTTGCGGTACCTCTAGAAATTTTAGCTATTAGCTGACTTTGAGGATCAGAATTCTGACTAGCCCAATTTGCTGCACTATTAAAGGACTTTTTAGCAGCTTGAGAATCCCCTAAAAATAAAAGCTCATCAATACCTTTATAACGCCATACAAAGTATGATTTCTTGGGAACTTGAGGAGATAAAGATTTTAAACCCCTAGCAGCAATATTTACTGCTCTATCTGGCATTCCTGCATACATAGAAGTGCTAGTAGAAAGACTTAGATAAGCATGGATAAATTTTGGATCTTTTTGCAAAATATATTCAAAATATTCTGGACTTAAATTATACCCACTTCTTTCTCTTACTTCATCATCGCCAAAGTATAGCAAGAAGTTCAGATAAGTCCAATTTGCCATGACATTATCAAAACCAAAAGTTGGTAATTTTTTCAGTAAATCGAGGCGGAATTTTTCGGCTTGGACTTCTTTTTTTAAATCTGCTAAAGATACAGTTTTCTCTTTCCGAAGTAATTTCTGCATTTTCGGTAATTGTATCCATCCTATACCTAATATGCTTAAACAAAATACTAAGAATGCTGTGAGAGTTTGACGATAAAAACTGAACATCCTCAAAAATATCAGCCAAATTGGAACTATATACTTATGGTTCCCTAAACTCTCAAAAAATTAACAAAGTCAATTTTCCCATTAACTACCTAAAAGTCGCCAACATTCTTGAGCGATCGCCCAGTCTTCTTGGGTTTGTACAACCAAAATTCTGACTGTAGAGTCAGCTTGAGCAATATCCATATCTATAGGGTGGGAGTCATTTTTTGTATTATCTAGCTTGATTCCTAAAAATTTCCAGGTTTCACATACATTTTTCCTAATCATCGCCGAATTTTCTCCCACTCCAGCTGTAAATACTAAAGCATCTAATCCAGACAAGCTCGCAAGCATTGCACCAATTCCTGAGTTTAAGCGATGAAGATAAATATTTAAAGCAAGGGAAGCACGTTCGCGACCTTCCTCCCTTGCTTCTAAAACTTGACGTAAATCGCTAGAAATACCAGAAATGCCTTTTAACCCCGATTCCTTGTTCAAGACCCTATCTAGTTCTGCCGGGGAATAATCCGATCGTTTTAGTAAATAAATCAGAATTCCTGGATCTATTGACCCACAACGACTGCCCATCATCAAACCATCCAAGGGTGTAAACCCCATTGTTGTATCAACACTGTATCCGTGACGAATAGCTGCTAATGAACAACCGTTACCTAAATGACAAGTAATTAACTTCAAAGAGTTTATATCTTTTCCCAAAATATCAGCACTCCGATGAGCGCAATACTGATGACTAATTCCATGAAAACCATAACGTTTAATACCCTTTTCCAACCATTTATAAGGTACGGGGTAAACTGCTGCTTTATCAGGTATCCTAGAGTGAAAAGCTGTATCAAAAACCGCCACTTGAGGCACATTGCCTAAATTTTCTTCAATTAATTCAATACCTGCCAAATTAGCTGGATTATGTGCAGGTGCAAGTTCTGATAAATCAGCGATCGCCTTTTTCACATCCTCTGTAATTAAAATGCTTTCTCGATAATCTTCTCCACCATGTACTACTCTATGTCCAACTACATCAATCTCTGAAAGGTTGTTTATCACCTGAGTAGAACCTTGAGTAATAGTCTGAAGAAAATATGACATCACTTCGGTGGCAGAGTCTGATGACATCTGCTTGTGTAGAGAAAAACCTGTAGATGTCTTTACCTCCAATTCAGCTATTCCCCGATGCCGACCCCAGTCAATTGTACCGGACCATAGGGGTAATGGAGCTAAAGATGGTAATTCACTTGTCATTTCATATAAACAACTTTTGTGACTACTCGAGCCAGCATTTAATACTAATATCTTCATATCCTAACTAATTATGGCTACTGCTATATATATTAGATATCTCCAAAAATAAATGTGGAGACATAGCGGTATTATCTATAAGACACAACCTTTAATCTAAAAGCAATTACAGCCTAAGTATTTTTTGTTATAAATAGTACTATGAAAATTTATTTCCCAACTTGGATGTCACACTTTTAAGTCTGGGAAGTCCCCTTTGCCCACACTCTACTTAGAATTCAAAAGGCTCAAGAAAAGGAAATTTAGACCCGTTAATGATTTTGTATTTGAATTCATATAGCAAAGCCCTTTCTCTGGATTATTGTATAAAAAAGGTATATAAGAACACTTTTTTTTACAATAAGTATTTTTTATATAGTATCTTATATGTTAGTTTCCTTTTATTTTATATAATTATTCTCTAGTTTATAGATTCAATAAACTGATTGTAAAAATACCTCTTGAATAACACAATATGTAAAGAAATTACTGTAAATATAAGATTAGCTGATTAA
>JBCCDM010000081.1:0-18161 GCA_039030795.1 Cyanobacteria bacterium P01_A01_bin.84 | reverse complement strand
TTTTGGAATAGTAAAACTTTTATTTGTAGGAAGTAATAGCAAGTAATTTAGATGCAGATGAATGTTTTTTAAAAGTAATTAATCAGAACATATAATTTGTAGGTAATTACTTTAAAGAATTTGCTCTTAATTTAGTTTGCCATACTTTCTCATAAATTACTATGCGATGATTGCAAATAGTTTTCGATAAATACTTAATCGGAACGATTTTGTAGTACTGTTATTGTCCGAAGTAATTAATTAATAATTTCAACTACCAGAACTTCAACTAAGGAAAGTAATTATGGATAGTCAAAATTTCCGCAAAACATCAGTTAATTTTGTCAAAACTTTTCTAGCAACAGCTACACTTATGGCTGCTTCTATTGGACCTGCGTTGGCTGCACCTAAAGTTGAAATAGTAGGAGCAGGCTATGGTGGAAATGGTTGTCCCGAGGGATCTGCAAATGTGACAGTTAGTCCTGATGGTCAAGAATTAAGTATTCTATTCGATAAGTTCATTGCAGATGCGAGCAAACCACGAGATAGTCGTAAAAGCTGTAACTTATCAATACCTATTAAAGTTCCTCAAGGCTATCAAGTCTCTCTCTACGATGCTGATTATCGGGGTTACGTCTCTCCAAGAACTAGAGGAAGGCTCAGAGCAGAGTATTTCTTTGCTGGTCAGCGTGGACCAGTTTTGAGTAGAGTATTCAGAGGTGAAACTGAATATAATGTTCGAGATCGTCTAGCAACGGTTGCTAACGTCTGGTCTAAGTGTGGTGACAGTTTAAATATGCGAGTAAATGCATCAATGGCAGCTCGTGGAAAAGGAATTGCTACTGTTGACTCGTTTGACCTTGCTCATCGTGGTTTAGTTTATCACGTCAAATATCGTGCTTGTAGAAGATAAGGATAGACTCAATTGGTCTAAAATGAAAGGCTATTTTTAGGTGTGATTAATTCAAAAAAAGATGCCTTTGATATTGTCTAATTGTTATTTAATTACCCTAAAAATGTAAATTTATAACGAAAATTCAGTAGCATCTACCTTTACTGACTCCTAAAAACCTCTTTCAAAACATTTCATTTTAACTATTAGGTGGTACTAGTTAATTAAAAATCCCAAAGATAAGGGTTCTATCTTTGGGATTTTTTTTAATACTTACACCAATTCTGTGCAGAGGCTGGAATAACTTAGGATTTTGACTTTGTGGCTTTTCAGAACTCATGAATAATGGAACTTATATAGTTCTCGTTTGGTAAAGTTTATTTAAAAATCTGGAAAAGCCAGTCTGTGCTATGAAGTATGTATTAGAATGTATTATATTGATATTCACTACAAGTAAGCATTAGTAAATAAGGTATAGAGCAATGTAGTACTCAATTTCAATCAAGTTTTTAAAAACGCGAATTTTTAGCAATGCTGTATAAGTGAGTTGCTTTGTAATAAATGAGTTCGCCGATAAACTTTGTTGATTGAATCCATAAATTGAATTTATAAGGGTTTTAAAAGTTGGGAAGAGAGATAAGAAGAATAAAATTTGTGATTATTTACCAATTCAATAAATGATTGCAATACATCCCTTGGTAGAGAAGTTTTTATGAGTCATCTCTACAGGAATCTATTGGTCTTATTCTTTTTCCTGGCTTGGTATTATTTGAGTTTAACGTAATTTAAGCGTTAGCTCAATTTGTGGTAAGCGATCGCGTATATCAAACCTATTGCTTTGAGCAGAATGTATATCTGTTGAGGTTTTCTCTAAGATGTTTTAGACATACTTGGGAGATATATCAGAGGATAAGACTGAAAAACCCTTATTAATATTCTCTACAAATTGCATTTATGGGTTCAATCTATCGATTGAAATTGCCAAGGTACTAAAAAATGAGACAAATATATAAGTATCCCCGTACCCGTCATATTGAGGGTTCAAGGTTTCAACCAGGGGATGAGGATTTGAATGATGTTCCTTTTGAGGAGATTCAACACAAGTATGTAGTTGTTGAAGAAAAGGTTGATGGTGCAAATGCTGCAATTAGCTTTAGTGCTGAGGGAAACTTGCTTTTGCAAAGTAGAGGTCACTATCTAACAGGAGGAACACGAGAAAGACACTTTAATCTATTTAAACAGTGGACTAATACTCATTTGGCTGCTTTTTGGGAAGTTTTGGGTAGTCGTTATATTTTATATGGAGAGTGGATGTATGCTAAGCATACGGTATTTTATGATGCTTTATCTCATTATTTCTTAGAATACGATGTTCTGGATTTAGAAAGGCAGGTCTTTTTAAGTACAAGGGAACGAAGACATTTGCTAAGTGGTTTACAGTTAGTTTCTGTACCGGTTCTATTTACTGGTGAGTTGGAATCCTATCAGGATTTATTAAGCTTTTTGGGTAAATCCAATTATCAAACCAATAAACATTTGGAATGTTTTCGAGAAATTTGTTTAGAAAAAGAACTTGATATTGAGCGATCGCTTCAACAAACTGACCAAAGCTCGCTGATGGAAGGTTTATATATTAAGGTTGAGTCGGAAGATATAGTAAAAGCGAGGTATAAATATGTACGTCCTAGTTTTTTGGCTACTATTCAAAACTCTGATGATCATTGGTTAAATCGTCCGATTGTTCCTAATGTTTTGCGTTCTGATGTGAATTTGTTTGGTGTTTAAAAAGCTCAAAAAAAGTCATAAGTCAGAGGTAATAATAATGAATTGGGTTTTTCCATATTGTCCCAAAGGGGATAGTTGGTTGATAGATTGGTCTGGACTAGAGAAAGAGTTTGACTGGTTGAGAGGACTTGCTGATTGTCCTCAAGACAAGCTTTTCCACGCAGAAGGTAATGTTTTTATTCATACAAAAATAGTTTGTGAGACTTTGGTTGCTTCCCCTGAATGGCGGATGTTACCAGAGCAGAAACGAAGTATGTTATTTGCTGCGGCTTTGCTGCATGATATCGGTAAACCTGCTACAACCCAGATAAAGGAAGATGGCAAGATTTCATCGAAGGGACACGTTTTGCAGGGTGCAAGGATGGCACAACAAATTCTTTGGGACTTGGGAGTTCCTTTCAAGTGTCGGGAAGCTATTGTCAATTTAGTGAAGTACGGTAGTTTACCTCTGTGGTTTTGGGATAAACCGAATCCAGAAAAAGCTGTAATTAAGGTAAGTCAGTTTGTAGGTTGCGATATGCTGGCTATGTTAGCGGAAGCTGATGTTAAAGGACGATATTGTGAAGATAAAAGTCAATTATTAGAGCGTATTCAGTTTTTTCGAGAATTTTGTCAAGAAAATAATTGTTTTGAAATACCAAGAAAATTTTCGTCTTCCCATAGTAGGTTTGTTTACTTTCATAAGGAAAATGTTAATCCTGATTATCATGCTTATGATGACACTCGTTTGCAAGTAACTATGATGTCGGGTTTACCAGGTTCAGGGAAGGACACTTGGATGAAAAATAATCTTTCTGATCTGAAGGTTGTTTCCCTTGATGACTTACGTCGCTCTATGGGTGTAAAACCAACAGAAAATCAGGGAATTGTGGTAAATAAAGCCAAAGCGATCGCTAAGGGATATATGCGCAATGGTGAGTCTTTTGTCTGGAATGCAACTAATATTAATCAGCAACTGAGAAGTATATTAATTCGTTTATTTACAAACTATCAGGCAAGAATACGTATTGTTTACTTAGAAACAACCTGGGAAGAATTATTACAGCGTAATAGAAACCGCATTTATAAGGTACCAGAGAAAGTTCTTTACAAAATGAGAAACCGTTTAGATGTGCCTAAAGTTACTGAAGCTCATCAGGTGGAGTGGATTGTCGGGAGTTTTTGAATCTAGAGACTTTCATAGAATTCGTTTCTAAAAACAGTAATATATTATACCAATTAAATTAATGATTGTAATACAGGTGTAGACCATTGATAAAAAAGTCTCTACAGAAATCTATTTATTCCATTCTTTTTCCAAATTGGTATGACGAATATTTAATTTATTTAATCAAATTCAAATTCAAATTCAAATTTAAATTCAAATTAAACTAAAATGAAGATGTTACCTATTCAAGAAGTTTATAACCGGATCATTTGGGACACACGGTTGAATAAAAATGCTTTTATTGTCGGTTTCCATGAAAGAAACTCGGAAACTGGTATAAAAGAGATAGACATAATTCAGTGGTCTGTAAATGGGGATATACCTTGGCACCGTATTCGTTATATACGCTGTCAGGATAAGATGGTTTGGGATAGAGACAAGCATTTAGATTTATTTGCAACCAACGATTTACCCGCGATCGCTTTTAGCGGACACGATAGTGTCATCGCTTTTAGCGGACATGATAGTCTAATTCCTTGGAAGGTGGAAGATGAAACTAACTCTGAGGAGCTATTGAAAGTTGAGGCAGTAGAATTTCATTCCAGAAGGGTTTATAAATATATTAGTTCAGTTAATGGTTCAGTCTGGAAAGAGGTTAATCATTTACCAGACTTAACTAAATTAAGAACAACTAAATTAGAAACATTGAGCATTGTCAGCTTTAATGTTTTGTATGACCTGTATGAAACAGAAAAAATTCATACAGATAAGCGAATACCAGTGATTTTCCAACATTTACGTAAACTCGATGCAGATATCATTGCAATTCAAGAAGCTACACCAAATTTCATAAAATTACTGCTATCTGAAAATTGGGTGCAGGAAAGTTATTATATTTCTGAGTCAACTGATGCTGAAAATGTCAAACCATACGGTAATTTGTTGATGTCTAGTCTACCATTTAGCTTAGTAGAACATCGGTTATCAGCACAGAAAAGATTACTAATAGGCACTTATCAGATCAACGATGAAATATTACAAGTAGGAGTGGTACATTTAACTAGCGATTTTTCCCAAAATGCAGTTGAGAAAAGAAAATATCAACTTACTACTTTGCTCAGGTATTTAAAAACCCAACCAGGATATAGTTTAATTGTTGGCGACTTTAATACTAGAGGTAATCAACTAGAAGAGATATTACAAGTTCATAATTTTGTTGACCTATGGGAAGAATTACATCCCGATGAAGTTGGATATACTTTCGACCCCCGACGTAATCCATTAGCAGAGTTGATGAGTTTACAAGGAAAGCCAGCAAGGTTTGATAGAATTTTGTTAAACTCTCCAAATCTTCAATTTACAGGGGATTCTATCAATTTATTTGCTGACGAACCCATAGCAAATACAAATGGAGAAATTTATCCTTCCGACCATTTTGGTATACGTGCAGTTATCAAAACTTCAGCAGCTTATCCAAACAAAAAAAAGCAGAATTTACAATCAATCTCACCAACTTACAAAAGTGCCATAGTTATCATTCCACCCAATGATATTTTACCGAAAATCCAAGATATTAGACATCGTTACGATACCAAATATGAAAGGTGGATGCCTCATATCAATCTAATTTACGGTTTCTTACCGGAATCTTACTTTGCTGAAGCTGTAGAAATCATTGCTCCGATACTCGCTAAGTTGAAACCTTTTACAGTTACTTTAGAAAGTTTCCAAACCTTTACTCATCGTAAAAGTTCTACAGCTTGGTTACGTCCCCAAACTCAACCAGAGGAAGCACTACAAGAATTACACACAGTATTGCAAAATCTTTTTCCTCAATGTGACGAACAAAGTAAAAAATCAAATGTTGGTTTTACACCACATTTGAGTGTGGGACAATTTTCTGACTCAGCAGAAGCGTTGAGGAAATTACCACAATGGAAACCAATAAAGTTTACAGTATCATCTGTTGCATTAATTAGTCGTCGAGGTAATAAACCTTTCGAGGTCAGACACATTATTTCTTTAAATCAATTAAATCAAAATAGAGGAAAGGGTAAGGATAAAAAGGATTTTTCTATTTATGGCACAAGTAAGGAAGAATCTCTTAAAGAATGTAATATTGATAGTAATACAGAACTAATTCAATTAGTCAATCATCTAGAACCAGAATTAACTGTAGAACAAAAATTACAGCGTCAAACAATTTTAGAGATAGTAAAACAAGCTTGTACAGAATGTTTAGGTCTAGAAGCAACTTTACATTTACTCGGTTCTGAACGTTTAGGAGTAGCGACTGTTAATAGTGACTTAGATGTTGTTTGTGAAATTCCTAGTTATCTGAGTGGAGAAAGCTTTCTCAAAAATGTAGAACAACGTTTACAAGGTTTATCTTGTTATAGTCAATTGATAACAGATGCAAGAGTTCCATTATTACGTTTGAGACTAGAAAAAATATCTGTAGATTTACTGTACGCACATACTCAATCTAAAATTAAAACTAAACCTGATTCCTCTAGTTTCAAAGCAATAGTTGGATGTTGGGAAGCAGACGCGATCGCTTCCCTAATATCCCAGAAAAATATCGGTGATACTACAAGAAAGCATATACCATTATCATTATTTAATTTATTATTACGAGCTGTTAGAGCTTGGGCTAAATCTCGCTATATTTATAGTAATACTTGTGGTTTTTTAGGTGGTTTTTCCTGGGCTATTTTAACTGCTTGGAGTTGTAAAAACTATCAAAGTAATGATATTGACCTAGATAAATTGCTATTTAATTTTTTTCAAATACTTGAAAAGTATGATTGGAGTAAACCTATTTCTCTCACGGATGAGGGTCTGAATTATCAAGTAAAACTACCTAATGACTGGATGCCGATTATTACTTCCATATCACCCTGCAAAAATACTGCACGTAACGTCACAAAGTCCACACTTCATATTTTACAAAATGAGTTTATACGGGGTGCAGAATTAAGTCGGAAAGTATTGCGATTAAAAAGGGAAAAAATAGAAAATAGACAACAAAATACCCCACAATTACAAGTATGGGGTTTGAACCAGGATCCATTAAATAATCAAGGGAATTTTAACCAATATTCCCTTGGTACTAATTTTCCTTCATCACCTATTCTTCGTTCCCCATTTTTACCTGAAACGGAGTTTAATCATGCAAGCTGGGAATCATTATTTGATTCACCTGATTTATGTTCGGAATTTGATACATTAATTAAATTAAATATATGTTGTAAAAGTCGGGAATGTCTAGATAAATATTTTGGTATTATTGAAAGTCATATTATAGGCTTGGTAATTAAACTAGAACAATTAGACATTTTGGTCAGACCTCATACCGAAAGAGATATATTAAATAGTACTGGATATTTACAATTAAGCTTAAATATTCCAGATCATCATAACTTTGAATCGGTAAAAGTAATAACGAATAGTTTTATTAGTCAATTTAATAAATTAGATGATGAAAATTTCTCTATCTCATTCAATTTCATATCGCTTAGCTAAAGCTAATTTAACTTGTAATCACAGTTAAACTAAAAATTGTAATCTCCCCAGCTACCCTTATAAAAAGGGAGATTTACGTAAGTGTCTCTCGAAAATTTACTAGTTTGTAATTGACTCTCTAAACTTGCACGTACACAAAGTTCTTTTACTGACCAAATCCATAATTTATTAGTCACATCGATAAAATTCTTAGGGTTGTGAGTCACAATTGCATCGAATTTTTGCTTATTTGCGCAAAGTGATTCTACAGCAGATTCAAAATCTGGGAGAGAGGAAGAACGAGCTTGTTGTAAAATTGTTTTAGTTACAGAGTAAACTTTAATTTTTTCTTTTAACCAATTCAATACTATGTTTGTATTTTTTTTATTTTGCATTCTACTTGCATAAGCATGAATCTTTTGCCAACCAACATCTGTCATATATATATGCATGAATGACTGAAATTTATCAAACAAATCGTTAATATCTTTAACTAAACTATTACGGTTCATTAATGCTTCTAATATCAAATCAGCATCTATTAAAATTCTAATCATCGCTAAATCCTCCGAATAGTATTGCTATTTTCACTCTGAAATTCAATATGTAATTTTCAATTCATAAAAATTACAATAAAAACTATAAACGCTGACATAAACTTCTTCTTTAGATATCAGTGTTATGAGTGAAAATATTATCATTTTTAAATCAAAAATAGTAATAAATATCAATAATTAATGATTTAAGAGTCAGCAAAAATTGAAAACATTATAGTTTTAACCTAATTTAATTGACAATTAATATTTTCCTGCTCAAAGATAATTCTATAATCAAGTGAAAGAATATCTTGATGAGGAGACACACTTATATACAAACTGCAATGATGCAATTTCTGATTCATATAAAATTTTAGTGAAAATCATTTAGAGAAAAATAGTCTGTTAATACTTTATAAGTTATACGTAAGGATTATTATTTTAATGCAGCAAAATTACTTAACAATAAGAGAATGACCGTGAATATATTTTATTAGTTCCTATTATTTCCAGAAATAATAATAAAATCTATCTACAGAAATACAATAGCTATCTCCAGGAAAAAACCTAGAGAAATTAAATTTAATGTCTCTACAGGTGATAGATTTCCTTAAGAAAGTCCTGTAGCGAGAAAGTTATACAAATTAAATAATACTCAGTATTCCTGACTGTCTAAGACTGAAAGTCCTATTTTTATAAACAAATTCCTCTTTTAGAGGACTGAAGAATTACTTTTATTAAGTATAATTTATTACCAAAGATTTTATTTTAAACTATTTATACGTATAGGTGCAAGATTGGAGTTAAGAAAGTCCTACACCGTAAAGTCTTCTTTATTTAAGTAACAAGTAATATAACTGCCCATTACTAATCGTAACTCCAGCGCGATCGCCTGCAATTTTCCCGGTACCGACAAAGTAATCCACTCTCCCAGGACCTTTAATTGCACCTCCTGTATCTTGGTCAAGGACATAACGACTAACAATTTTTTGTTCTATGTTTCCGTTACTATCTACAAAAGGAAACTTAGAGCGAATCATTGCTAAAGCGCCCGGAGGCATGAGAGACTTATCAGTAGCGATGGAACGATCTGGTGTGAGTGCAACTTGGATCGAACCTTGTGCTGGAGCGCCGAAATTTTCCTGGAAAAATACAAAACTGGGGTCTCGGGGAATGTATATATCTAAATCTTGGGGATATTTTTTAAAGTAATCAAAAATTGCAGGCATATCTATTTTATCTGTTGGTATTTTCCCATCATCTACCAGTGCTTTACCAATACTTTGATAATTATGCGCCACATTCCCCGCATATCCCACACTAGTTTGACTACCATCAATAAACTGTAACTTTGCTGAACCTTGAATTTGAATTAAAACAGGTTCCAAGCGATCGCGGAACCAAAATATTTCTAAACCTTTGAGTTTTCCCTTTGAACCTTGTAAACCATCAGCACCTTCTAACTCTAAACGTGTGGGATGAGGTCTTGACCAAGTTTTGATATCGGGTGGTAATTTATAAATAGGATAACGAAACTCTGGGGTCGCGACTCGACTTGCAATATAGAGAGGTTCATAATAAGCGGTAAACAACACCGTCCCTTGATTATCTCGTCCCAAAGATTGATAGAAAGTAAACTCTTTAGCTAATGCTGTATTTAATTCTGTTGCAGATTTAGATTGTAATAATAACTGTCTGAATCTTTGTAAACTTTTGATAACTCGATTTCTAGTAATTCCAGATTTTTCAAACTTTTTATAAGTTATCTCGGTCGATGGAGATTGTAAGTACTTTAAACTACGGTCAAGTGAAGTAATCAAAGCTTGTTTGTCTGCACTTCGATTATTTTTCCCCCATAGTTGTTTATCAAAACAAGACATATCTCCTTGACAGCAAGGAAAAACTGGTTTTTCAGTAGGTAATAAAGGAGGGATTACAGGTTTTTGTTGAGTAGAGGTAGAAACTGAAGAGTTAGAAATTGATTCCTTAGATATACGCCATCTTTGTAAACGACAATTTTCTACTGCCAATTCTTTTTTTACCAGAGATTGAGGGAATATGAAAACAGATAATAACGGTATAGCTATAATAGCGGCAATACTTGCGATCGCTGTAGGGGATCTTTTCAGGATTATCCCAATTTTCTTCATCCTTGTTCAAATAAATTATTTACATAGTTAGCGAAATTAATATCAGTGTAATTAAAATCACTTTATAGAGCAATATAATCTCAAGGAACAGAATACCCTAAATCTTGTACCTGTAAGTATAAATAGTTAAATAGAAAATTAATAGTAATTAAAGTTACTTTTGTAAAAGCACTTTTTTAGTCCCCTTTGAGAGGACTTTGTTTATAAAATTGGGGCTTTCAGTCCCAGGTGGTCGGGACTACTAAATATTTTTACTTAGGAAGGTGTAATTATTTATAATGTATAAAGGTTTTTATCAAGAATGAAACTCTTTGACAGGATGGGTTAGCGTAGCGAACCCATGCTACATTCAATCTTTAATCCATTACCCCTCATTCATATTATGATAAGTCGCCACAGCAGAAGGAGAAATTCTATTTAAGTATCGGAAAATCCAATACTTAAAAATGGTATCCAAAATTACTGGAAACGTAGCAATAAATAAGAAGATAAAATCATGATTAGCAGGTAAACCCCAATGACGAGAAATTCCTTCTAAGACGATTTCCCAACCGTGGGGAGAGTGGAAACCAACAAATATATCTGTAAATAAAATGATAATAAATGCCTTTGCACTATCACTTAAACCGTAAACTACATGGTCAAAGAAATCTTTCAGTACAGCGATAGATGATTTGCTATAATATAATAAAGTCATGAATGCGATCGCAGAAAAGATATCAGCAAAAACGTTTTTCACTGCATTGCCACTTCTGCTACGATATTCTTCAGCGACTTCTAATGCCCGGTCTTTTAACTGCTCATTAATCTCTTCTTCAGATAATGATGGTGCATTACTAATTAAATTTTCAAAAATAATTTTTTCTTTATAATTTCCTAGCTCTACCAAAGCTCTTTCTTCCATTTCATAATTTAGAAATATCTTTTCGCTCTCATAATTTCTAAAATGGTCAACTAATGGACCGACTATGACAACCTTAGATAATTGATGGGTTAGTATCGGTACAATAATTAGTAATAATATAAATCTGACTGAAATAATAGTTCTTCGTTGAGTGTTCCGAAAACTTTTAACTACATCTTCTTCAGCATTTGGGTCTAATTCTACTTGTAGACGATTGATTGTACTCAAAATCGAACGGGGTAATAATCCAGTTGTGTCTGTTTTTCCACGGGGTTTATTATCAGCTTTCTGAGATGATACGTTTTGTGTCTCGGGTATAGATATTGTCCCATTTAGTTTAGTAGAATTAGATTGTTTTACTATATTTGTAGAAATTGAATTTTCATCAAGATATCTATATTTACCTACTATTTTGTCAATATCTTCAAGCTTATCCAAAACTACTGAAATTTCAGGATTTGCTATCCCATACTTCTGTAAAGATTGACGATTGAACTCATTAATAAAAAAACGACTACTTTTAAATTCTGTCAACCTCATACGAACATTTTTTAAATGTTTTTTCAGGTCTGCTTCAAATAACTTCATAGCACTATGGCTATAGTTACGGGATTGGTAGTTTATTTTTTTACCATTAAAATGCTGGTCTTCTATAGCTTTAATTTCTTGTGCTGATTTATATGCTTCATCTAAAGAGCGTTGAGGAGTTCTGAGGTAGCGTTTATAAAGCAAAACTAAATAAGAATAGAATTGTTGCCCAAAATCCGATTTTTTCATCTTAAGAACTTATCCAGCATTATTAACTATTTTTTAAACTTACTAACGTAAAAAGTATGTTAACAAATTCACAGGGAGATATTTTTACGTTGTCTAGCTCTCTTTGGATATTTGGTTCTAGTCGCAGTGGTAAAAGTACTCGTCTAGTAGAGCAATTTTGTTCGTGGATTCAGTCTGAAAAAAAACAATCAAGGCTAAAAGAATTTAGTAATACTCAATACCAAGACTTAAATATTAACCAAACCCATATTAACCAAGCGAAACCAGGAATTTTAGTTTTATCGGCGAATAATGATAATCGCCAACAATTTGCAGATAAAATGACTGCTTCAGTTCGAGACAGGTATCCAATCAAAGTAAAAACACCTTTGGGTTTTTTTCAAGATGAGGTCATGTTATTTTGGCCTCTACTCATTCAATCATTACAAATTACGGCGCAATTTCCTGTAAGACTTCGACCAGAAACCGAACAAGAATTAGCAACCAAACTTTGGCGATCGCACTTGGACGGAGAATTATTACGTTCTGTGAGGTTAAATGAATATCGGTTAGTACGTCGCATTTTAGACTTAATGCAGTTAGCTGCTTATAGCGGTACCCCATTAGAAGATGTGGGCAAAATTTTAACAATGTCTTTGTCTTCAGAAGAAGATTTTACAAGTCTCGACCCAGAACTTCTGTCTTCTTTGATCCAAGACTGGCGAAAATGGTGTTTGGATAGGGGATTACTAACTTACGGGATTATTACTCAAATTTATCATCAGTACTTATTATCTGATGTAATTTATCTTTCTCAATTGCAAAGACGCTATCAAGCATTAGTCGCAGACGACGTCCAAGATTATCCTGCGATCGCACGTCATTTGTTTGAAACTCTTTTAGATCGGGGCTGTGTGGGTGCATTTAGTTACAATCCAGACTCAAAAGTCCGCTTGGGACTCGGTGCAGATCCAGAATACATGAGATGTTTATCGGAACGCTGTCAGATAGAAAACTTGAAGAGACCTATTCTATCTAGCCTTGCGGACACTTTGAGAGAACCTATGGTAAGCTTAGCAACCGATCCAATGCAGTTAGTTGGTCTACCAGATATAGTCAAGTCAATTCAAACCACTTCCCGGGCAGAATTATTGAAACAAACTGCCCAAGAAGCGATCGCAGTTATTAAATCCGGTGAAGTGCAACCACAAGATATTGCCATCATTGCACCAGGTTTAGATGCGATCGCGCGATACACATTAGTAGATATTTTTAGTAAAGAAAATATTCCGGTAGACCTTCTCAAAGACCAACGTCCTTTAGTTACCTCACCAGCCATTCGCGCTCTATTAACGGTTTTAGCTTTTGTATATCCAGGTTTAGGAAGATTAATAGATAGGGATGCGATCGCCCAAATGTTAGTTGTTCTGAGTCGCAAAACTCAAGGGATACCCAATTCTAATAGTACTAGTAGCACTACATCCCCAGAGATTCAACTCACCCCAGAAATAGATCCCGCACGGGCTGGATTAATCGCCGATTATTGTTTTGATCCCCATCCCGAACAACCCCAATTACTTCCAGTCACAGCATTTGAACGTTGGGACAGACTTGGTTATGCTGCAACAGTATCTTACGAAAAAATATTACAGTGGCTCAAAGAACAGCGATCGCAACAGCAACAGCGTTTGATACCCAGTCCGATTTCTTTGATTGACCGGACTATTCAACGCTTCTTATGGAACGGTAGCAACCTTCCTTACGAACAGCTTGCTGCACTGCGAGAACTCCTAGAAACCGCCCAGCACTACTGGGAAATTGATACTCGTATCCAACAATTTGAACGCACTCAAAAATCTGTAAATCACAATATACAAAAAAAATCTACCCAAGTCATCTCCCAAGAAATTAAGGATAGAGAAACTCAAACAATAGCCGAATTTATTCAGTTATTGCGTTGTGGAACTATTACGGCTAATCCTTATCCTGTAAAACCAATGGGTTTGACTGCTCGCGCTGTTACCATTTCAACTATTTATCAATATCGTGTAAGTCGCAAATTTCATCCATGGCATTTTTGGTTAGATGCAGGTTCTCCTTTATGGTCAAAAGCAGGGGCTGCAACCTTATTCGGAGCGCCATTTTTCCTTAAAGACAGGTTAGGAGAGCCATGGACAGCAGAAGACGAAACTTTAGCTGAAGCAAAAAGAATACAAGATATATTATCAGATTTACTAGCTCGGGTTTCAGAAAAAGTTTATTTATGTCACAGTGACTTAGCCACTAATGGACAAGATCAATTAGGTCCCCTTTTACCGTTAGTACAGCATGGTGTTCCAGTTCCCATTCCTACTAATTCCAATTATTGACATCCTCACCGGGCTGAAGCCACGGTGATTCCAAGAATCACTTCTTGGGTTTCCTCTTTCGGCGACTCGACTTACTTGGAGGGATTTCTCCACCCAAGCAGAGGTCGATGTCTCCAGAGGCGTTAGTTCCGACGTGACCCGCCGTACTTAGTCCGAGTTCTAAAATGTTCCGCGCCGCGTTCCAATCCCGGTCTTGGGTATGCCCACAATGAGGACAAACATGGGTTCTGATACTAAGAGATTTTTTAACAATCTCACCACACTTAGAGCAATTCTGACTAGTGTAGTGGGGCAAAACTGCAACAGTCACTACACCAAAAACCTTACCGAAATACTCAACCCATTGCCGGAACAACGACCACGACACATCACTAATAGATTTAGCCAAGCGATGATTCTTGACCATATTCCGCACCTGCAAATCTTCATACGCCACGAGGTCGTTAGACTTCACTACGCACCTTGCTGTTTTCACGGCAAAATCTTTACGCTGACGACTTACTTTGAGGTGTTTACGAGCAAGTTTGTTTCTAAACTTGATTCTATTCTTAGAACCCTTTTTAGTTTTAGACAAACGACGTTGCAGCCGTTTCAAAGACTTCTCGGACTTACGCAGCTGTCTAGGGTTTGCAACTGTTTCCCCGTTACTATCGGTGTAGAAGTGGTTCAAACCAACATCAATACCAATAGTTTTACCCGTTGGCTCTCGTCTTTCTACTCGCTCTTGGTCAATACAAAACTGGGCATAGTAACCATCAGCACGACGCACAACCCGCACTCGCTTAAATTGTTTCAATTGGTAGAAATGCAGGTCACGAGTTCCCCAGAGCTTGAAAGTTCCTGCTTTGAATCCATCGCTAAAAGTGATGTATCTCCCCTCATCAGAAAGCTTCCATCCACTGGTTTTGTACTCAACAGAACCATGGGTTTGCTCTTTCTTGAATCGTGGATAACCTTTCTTCCCTGGTTGAGATTTCTTGCAGTTATCAAAAAATCTAGCAATCGCAGACCACGCTCTTTCAGCCGAAGCTTGACGAGCCATCGAGTTCAACTTGGCTACCCAAGGAAACTCGGTATTCGCGGCAAGGATAGCGCAGAATTTACTCAGGTCGTATCGCCCAATACCCTTATTGTCCATCCAGTATCTCAAGCAAGCATTGCGAACAAACCGCGCAGTTCTAATCGCTTCGTCAAGGGACTGATACTGTTCGTTTGTACCCTCAAGTTTTGCCTCAAATACCAGCATGATTACGTCAGTTGCACTAACGTAATCATACCACAATTATGAGCAACAATCATGAAAAAGCCGTCGTAGAACGACGGGGCTTTAGACCCAATTCTTTGGTAAAACTGGGACATGGGGGAGACAGGGAGAATGAGGAGATAAAAGTTCCTGAATCACTGTTTTTTTTACCCATCACGAATTACCCAATCAAAATATTGCAGCCTTTTCCCGATCGGTTATAATTTACCAGAAGAACTTAAGTGTAATTGCGGTTAACTTGATGTTATTTTATAAAATGTTTACTATATAACAATCCAAGAGAGAAAATTAGCAAAAGCTGAACTTTACAGTTCTAACCCAATTTTGTCAAATGCATTTGCTAAATTTTACAATATATTAATCTAAACTTAAGGAGATTGTCTAGAGGCGATCGCATAATAAAATGCAAAACTTAGGATACTAGAGTGTGTAACAAAAATCCTGAAAATATATATTTAATATTTATTTGGTTATCAGATTAAACCTTTTGGTAAATACGATTAGTGCTTCTCCCCGGACGACTGCGCATATAGAAGTGTAGTTTTAGTTAAGTTGTTTTCATTGTGCAGTTTAAAATTTACCCGACTGCTTTTGAGTAAAACGCGATAGCTCCAGGAAGGGCTTAACCTTGTTATCCCATCGCTCAAATTTAACTAAATCTAAGACATATTTTTCCTCTGTATATCTAGCAATCTCGACTTCATCGCACTATCACAACTTACCTCCTTTTTCAGCAATGACTTATATAAAATCTGTACTAAAAATAGTAAAACTACTGAAGCAGTTATCAAAGCAGTTATCAATAACTGCTCTAGGTTCAGCAACAATAATGTTGGTAACAGTAGAAGTCTCTAAAGCTGTTGTATTAACATTTGATGATATCGAGCCAGTAGAAACATATGGTAGGGTACCCGACAATTACGGTGGACTCAACTGGGATAACTTTGGTTTTGTCAACTCATCCTTTCATCCCGGTTCCGGTTACGATCGGGGTGTAGCATCAGGAAAATATACGGCATTCAACTGGAGGTCTGGCATTGCCAAAGTTAGTGGTAATGGGTTTGATTTTAATAGCGCATCTTTTGCCAGTGCGTGGAATAATAACTTAAATATCCTGGTTGAAGGTTTTGCTGGCGATGGGATCAAATATTCCACAACAGTAATAGTAAATCCTGACGCTCCATCCTCCTTTGACTTCAACTATCAAGATATAGATCGACTGGTATTTACCTCATCGGGTGGGATAGATGCAAATCCCAGTGACAAGGACTCTGGGAGCCACTTTGCCTTAGATAATTTCACTTTTGACTTTGCACAAGTAGACAGACCTGGTTCAGGAAATGGTTCTCCCGTAGTTCCAGAACCAATTACTGTTGTGGGTTCTCTTATTGCTGCTGGTTTTGGTGCGATTTTTTATCGTAAATCTCGTAAATGATCTATTTGGGGACAACCTTCTACTCCCACATATATAACTATTATCCCTAATACGTATAAATAAAAATTATATTTTGTTCAGTAATTGATTAGCACAACCAGTCTAATATTCTTTACAATTTTAATTAAAGTAAAAATTGTATTAAATACTTAGGCTCAATGGTATTATTTGGATTTGGAAAAAAGAACAGTTTACCGAAACCGGAAGACGCTCTACCGGGAAGAAATACAGTGATGGCAGTACCTGCCACTCATTTTGTTAACAACAATCCTTTAAAACCTCCATTTCCAGAAGGTATGGAAATAGCAATCTTTGGTATGGGTTGCTTCTGGGGAGCAGAGCGTAAATTCTGGCAGTTAGACGGAGTATATTCTACTTCCGTAGGTTATGCTGCCGGATACACTCCAAATCCTACTTATAAAGAAGTATGTAGCGGTATGACAGGTCATAATGAAGTGGTACAGGTAGTCTATGACCCGAAAAAAATTAGTTACTCTCAATTATTAAAAGTCTTTTGGGAAAGTCACAATCCAACTCAAGGAATGCGTCAGGGTAATGATTCTGGAACTCAGTACCGTTCTGGTATTTATGTAACTTCTCCAGAACAGAAAAAATTAGCAGAAGCTTCACAAGAAACTTATCAACAAGCTCTTAAGGAAGCGGGATATGGTGAAATTACTACAGAAATTCTTGATGCACCAGAATTTTACTACGCAGAGGATTATCATCAACAGTATTTGGCTAAAAATCCTGGTGGTTATTGTGGTTTAGGTGGAACAAATGTCAGTTGTCCGGTTGGTGTAGTGGAATCTTAGGAAATTGTCTGTATTTATAGCGCTACGCTTTTAGGTTAGGACGTTTTTTCCACAATGAAAAAGACTTGGGGGATTCTCCCCCAAACCCCCTCCAAACAAAAAACTATACAGAGCGATCGCACGGTGTTTAGTTAATCCCATAGTTTCTGCGATCGCATCCATCGTTACTTAACCAAATCTACATAGGACTTACACACTCGTGACGAAAAACAAGGCTTTGGGATTGCTTTCCTATGGTCGCAATGACGGAATTCCGTTATTGTTGCGTAAGTCCTGCTACAAATTTATTTGAAACGAAACTTCATCATTACCGGTAAATGGTCGGATGCTTGTTTTGCTTCTGAAACAACTCTCGATTCTAACATTTCAATAGTTTTGGGTGTATAAAAGATATAATCTAATTTAACTTCTGGTTTGTTCGCAGGGAATGTCAATACTTTTCCATCATTGAATTGACTTTGAGGAGTTGCTGATTTCAGATGAGGATTTTTCAGCAATATATTAATTGTTGGTTCTGGGTCTTGTGGATTTGGTATATTACTATTAAAGTCACCAACTAGTAATACTGGAAAGTCATTTATATATTTTTCTAAAAGATTTTGAACAAATTTGGTTTGCTGTAGAC
>JBCCDM010000080.1:0-18209 GCA_039030795.1 Cyanobacteria bacterium P01_A01_bin.84 | reverse complement strand
GTAACTTATTTAAACACTGGGAAAAATATATTTTCACAAGACTAATAAAATAAATTAAAAAAAGTAAATAGATGGTCATAAGTGTCTTCAACAATGTAATCTTTATACAAATGTGTCTTAGTATCATAAGTATCTCCTGAAACTTAAGAAATAGACAACAGGGATATATAATTAACGAGCCATTGTCTAGATAACATCAACAGTGTAAGTAATTATTCTGTATAGTTTACTGACTTTTGGCAATTAGCATAATGCGTTAACTTAACCCTAATAAGAAACGCAATTACCTATTAAGACTGGGCAGACCTACTATTTCCTCTACCGTGTAATGGGACTTATGTGGCAAAAAGAAAAAAAAGATAGTTTGATTGTTCGTTTGGCACTACTATTAGCACTAGCTACAACTCCAGTGGCTGCTATTTTTTTCGTGTCAGAATCTGCCTTTGCACAATCATCTGAAACAACTGAAACAACATCTTTCCCTCTACCAGAAAATGTTCCTAGCGGCACAACGGTGAGGATAGATAGTTCCAACAGTATGGCTGAAATTACTCAAGCCTTGAAGCAAAGTTTTGAAAAAAAATATTCTAGTACTAATGTTAAAGTTAGTACTAATGATGCGAACAAGGCTATTAAATCAGTCATAAACGGAGATGTCGATATCGCTGCAATTGGCAGAAATTTAACACCCGAAGAAGAAAAACAGGGTTTAAAGCAAGTACGTTTACGTCGAGAAAAGATTGCGATTATTGTCAGTAAAGATAATACTTTTAACAAAAGTTTGACAAACGACCAATTTGCACGAATTTTTCGTGGTGAAATAACAGATTGGTCGGAATTAGGTGGAAGTCCTGGCAAAATTAGGCTAATTGACTATCCAGACTCTAGCGAGACTCGTGGAGCTTTCCGCAATTATCCTGTATTTAAAAAGGCTAAATTTGCAACTGGTGCAACAGCATCTCAACTTGAGAATGATAATGTTGCAGAAGCTGTCAAAAAATTAGGCAAAGATGGTATCAGTTACGTTATCTCTAATCAAGTTTCCAAACTTGATGACGTGCGGGTATTACCAATGCACAAAATATTACCTGATGATGCCAGATATCCTTATTCTCAATCTTTAGTCTACGTTTATAAGAAGAATTCTGCTAACAATCCCTCAGTTAAAAGCTTTTTAGGTTTTGCGATCGCACCAATTGGTAAAGAGATTGTAGAAGAAACTAGAACAGCTCAAGCTGTAGCTGTTGCAAATCAGTTGACTGGTAATTCTGATGGTGCCTCCAGTATTAATGCAAATACTGAGACTAATGATACTGATAAAAAGCAGAATGGCGAAGATATTAGTGGAGATGTTTCCAACCCTCAAAATTCTGCTGGGGAGACCAACACTGAAAACACTAATACTCAGCTCAACGTAAATACTAACGGTGATAGCAAGAATAGTAGTACTGCCACCGAAGTAGAAGCTACTAACAGCACTACAACTAATACCGCAGATGGTAAACTAGCCCGTATTTCCGGAGAAAGTGATTCTGCTAACGATACTGAACCCAAACTTGTTTGGTGGTGGTTACTATTACCTGCTGCAATTTTAGGAGCATTATTTTTCTGGTTATTGGCAAATAAGAAGAAACGCGACCCTAACAGCAAAGATTATAAATTAGAAACAAATCCTGATACCCCAATTGTAGGAACCAATCCTAATGGTGCAGCAAACCCTTCATTAGAAGGAAGTACCGCAGTTCAAACTAAGGTAGAGGAAAATGTTTCTGATGATTCTAATGTAGCATTAGCAACAGGTGCTGCTGGTCTTGCGGGAACTGCTTTATTAGCAAATTCAACCGCTACAAATTCTGATACCCAGAACGAAAATGTTGTTGATGAAACTGGTGGTTTGGATTTAGAAGCACCTGCTGCAATTGTTCATAATTTTCATCCCCAAGTGGATGACGTTTCTGCTATGGATTCTGCTACAGATTCGGATTTACCAATACCTGAGCAGCTTTCCGATACTACTTCTGAAAATGAAACTGACAATACGGAAACTGAAGATAAACCTAACCTATTAGGTAATATTGTATCTGCAGGAGATGCAGCAGCCGCAGCAGGTGCAGCATTAGCAGCAGGGGCTGGAGCTAGCTTATGGTCGAGGTTCTCTAACAAAGAGAAAAATAATCAGCAAGATGCTGAGAATCCAAATCCACAGGCAGCAGAGGTTTCAGAAACTGAGGAGATCGCAACTAATCAGTCTTCTGCTGAATCTTCTGACACTTCAAATCAAACTGGAAATAGCTGGTTAGATAGTCTCAAATCGAAAGGTAATGCTGCTGTTGCTGGAGGTACGATCTTAGCTGCTGGAGCTGCCGGTGCTGCGGCTAACTTGTGGTCAAAATCCGAGGGAGATTCACAGCAGGATTCACCACAAAATTCTGAAGAGAATAATTCTGATATTGAAGAAACTACTAATCCAGCGAAAAATACTGTAGCTGGGACAGAATTACCTGTTGTCCAGATAAACTCAACCTCACCATCTGTTTCCGAAATTACTGATAATGAGATTTTAGAAACTGACAAAGTAGTCGATGGATCGGAGTTACCCGTTGTAAACATTACCAATCCTGTTACTGAAGAATCTCAAGTTGATGTAAATCAGCCCGGTTCTAGTCCGGGAAATCAATCAGGTAATCAACTTAACTTAGTTGATAATCTCGCTGCATCAAAAGATAATGCTGGGATACCCTTGACAGGGGTAGATAAAACCATCGCTGGTGGTGCAGCAGTTGTTGCAGGTGCAGGTGCAGCTTTATGGTCTAATTTATCTAATCAAGATTCCAACCAAGATGCAGAGCATAAAACCCAAGCATCTGTAACAGAAGATGCAGGGAATAATAACCAGACAACAGATATCCCAAGCAATGTATCTGCTGCCTCTCACCCATTACCAGACCTGTGGACTTCTCAAGAAGAAACACAAACTGAAACCTCTTTGCAAACACCTGAAAATATTTCTATAGAATCAAACTCTAGGGAATTAGACGAAGTTGCAAATGCAGCAGAACCATTAACTGAAAATACTAATACTGATAATACTCAGGAAATTCAAGACACTATTCCAAGTGACATAGAAAGTGAAATTGAAAAAGTTGATACTGCTCAGACAACCCCTGCTGAGACAAGCACTATTGACCCCGCAACCTTAGCTGGTGTAGCCGGTGTAGGTACTGCTGGTATTGCAGCACTTGCAGGTCTTTCCAACCAAGATGCAGCATCAACACAAACCAATATTATCCTTGAATCTCGTACTCCCAAATGGGCGTATGCATCTTGGGATTTATCAACAGCAGACAGACAAGAAGTCCATGCAAATGGGGACTCTCAATTAATGTTACGACTGTACGATGTTACTGATATCGATCTGAGCTATCAGTCTCCCAACTTAGTACAGCAATATGAATGCGAACAAACAATCAACCATCGTTATGTAGCGATTCCCAAAAGCGATCGCAACTACATGGCGGAAGTTGGTTATATCACACAAGACCAACGTTGGCAATCATTAGCACGTTCGCAAATAACTCGTGTATTTAGCCGTCCTCAAGAAGGTTTCTGGTTTGAAGCAGATGCAGAATTAATTATCCATGGTGCGACTGAACCTGGTTCTGATGTCAGTATTGCTGGTAGTCCAGTCACAGTTAAACCAGATGGTACTTTCCACTTACGAGTACCTTTTACTCAAGAACTTATTGACTATCTAATTGTTGCTTCTAATCCAAATGGCAATAATGCTAAAACTGTTCACATGAAATTCCGTAAGGAAAGTGAATAGATAGCAAATTGATATCGTTTGATCTAGTTTGATGTAGCTTATCGATCTATCTATCTGTGGAAAATTAATTCTAGATTCTCCAATACCTTCCTAGAGACGTAGCAACGCTACGTCTCTAGATTTTTTGTGTTTACACTTGTGCTTCTTCTTTAACTAACTTCTCCCAACCCAAATCTTTCAGATTGTTATTTCGGCGTAAAGGACGAGTAACTAACTCTAAAATATCGCGAGCATTAGTAAAGCCGTGAATTTGAGCGAAAGTAAATTCTACAGACCATTTTGTGCTAATTCCCCGTGCTTCTAAGGGATTTGCATGAGCCATTCCTGTAATTACTAAATCTGGGTCTAAATCATAAATTCTTTGAATTTGATTGTAATTATCAGGCTTTTCGACAATCTTGGGTAGTGGTGCCCCCATTTCATGACAAGTCTTTTCTAAAAACGCTAATTCAGCAGCTTGATAGCGTTTATCCATGTAAGGAATGCCAATTTCCTGAACAGTCATTCCACAGCGAATCAGAAAACGTGCTAAGGAGATTTCTAGTAAGTTATCTCCCATGAAGAAAACTGATTTACCGCGAATCAGCTTGACATAGTCTTCTAGATTTTCCCAAATTTGCGCTTCCCTTTCTTCTAAACCTTGGGGAGTAATACCAAATACAGAACAGATTTTTTCTATCCAAGCACGGCTACCATCAGGACCAATAGGGAAGGGTGCGCCAACTAGTTTACACTTACGACGACGCATTAGATTAGTAGCAGTACGACTGAGAAATGGATTCACACCAGCCACATAATATCCTTCTTCTATTACAGGTAGTTCGGTGAAGCGTTTTGCTGGCAACCATCCAGAAACTTTTATCCCTTGTTTTTTCAGTTCTAATGTTAACTGGGTAACGACTGGATCCGGTAGAGATCCAAATAACACCAGTGGTGGATGTTCCTTATATTCAGATTCTTCTTGTGCAACTTCTTCTTTTTTCTTACCAAAGTTGAGAAGTTTCTTTAATCCATTACGCTCATCTTTCTCACTTTCTGCTGTAGGAGCTTCATTCGGACAACGTCCAGCCATTGCTGCAAGTACGGTATCTTCTCCCTGAGTAAAGGCATAGTCTAAGCCATTTGCCCGGGCAACTACAATCGGAATACCAATTTCTTCTTCTAACTGGGGCGCTAATCCCTCCAAATCCATCTTAATAATTTCTGTAGTGCAAGTCCCAATCCAGACAATTACACTGGGGTTGCGATCGCGTTTGATTTGCAAGCACAGTCGCTTCAGTTCTTCGTAGTCTTTAAGCTGGGCAGAAATATCCCCTTCCTCTAACTCTGCCATCGCATAGCGAGGTTCAGCAAATATCATTACTCCCATAGCATTTTGCAGAAAATATCCGCAAGTTTTTGTACCAATTACTAAAAAGAAACTATCCTCAATTTTCTGGTACAGCCAAGCTACGCAGCTTATCGGACAAAAAGTATGATAATTTCCAGTTTCACACTCGAAATTTAAAGCTTCATTTTGTGCAACAGTCATTTTTTGTGTTCTCCCCTGTAATTGTTTTTGCACGACAGAGAAGCTGGAAATAGAGGAAGCACAAGTAAGTAAATCAGTTATCAATCATAATTTATCAGTTATTAATAACTATTAATTAATGATTGATAACTGAAATTATATGCATTTAGTCGCACTAAGTTACGACTCCTAAATTTCACAGCTTTAGGAATTGGGGAAGAGACGAGCAATATCTGTATCGTCAAATGCGTTTTCCGAATTTTCTTCCCCGTTTAAAGCTTCTGCATTTGTTTCTGATTCTGGAACGGAAGATTCTTCTCCCCAAACATCTATCAGTACATTACCAAAGCTATTATCTTCATCGTTGGAGACATTCATATCCCCTAACATTTCGTAATCAATTTTTTCCTCAGATGGGTTCATATCATCCCCATCATCAAAAGAAATATCACCAAATGCATCTATAACTTCGTCCTCAGAACTTTCTGAAGACTGATTTTGTTCTTGTCCTTTAGTTTTTTGGTCTTGTTTTTCCTGTGCCACATCCCCGAAACTATTTTGCTCCTCATCGGAGGACATAGAAATTCCATCAAACGATGTATTTTCTGAACTAGTATGATTCTTTTCTAACTCGTCAGTCACCATCAGGGTTTCGTCTGCTGACTCCCCCAAATCTAAATCATTTTGAATATTTTGAGAATCAAAGCTTTGAGAATCAAAGCTTTCAGCATCAAAACTTTCAGAGTTAAAGCTTCCAGAATCAAAGCTTTCAGAGTCAAAGCTTCCAGAATCAAAACTTTCCAATTGAGACATATCAGCAGCTTGTTGAGTTTCCTCTTCTGCTAACAAGTTTGCTGTATCACTATTATTCTCCGTTTCTACTGGAGGAATAATACGGTTTCCTAAAGCCATCTCTGGATCGAAGTTTAAATCCAATACTTCAACTAAATGATCGGCATCTATATTTAGTTTAGAGAAAGGAAACATTAATTGCGCCAATTTTGGCTCTAGAGCATTGACAACTCCCAGAATGAGGTATGAAGGTGGTCGTTTACCTCCATCCGACGTGTAAACGGATTCTACTTCCATATGAAGCATAATCCAGTCGCGGTTCGCCTGATAAAAATTAATCCATTTTTGCTTTAACGAATCTGTGAAGCTATAAAAAAATGCCATATTTTCCCTCATTCTGAGAACAGAACTAAATGATTTATACAATCATCAAGTCTAATTCCTCTTCCGGATTAGGAACCTGTTGTTTCTTCGGATTTAGATAAAAATCTGACAACAATGAAAATAATTCGCGGTCCTGAGCATCTTGGGGAACTACACCTTCTGGGCGTGCTAATATCTGATCTGCAATATTGAGATAATAGTCGCAAACGTAGCTCAGGCTTGGGTCTGACTCTGTCATCTCAAACAAAGTTTTACCCTTAACGCGGGAAACGCGAATATCTTCAATTAAAGGTAATATCTCCAATACCGGCATAGGTACTGAATCTACGTATTTATCGATTAAGTCACGCTTAGATGTGCGATTACCGATTAATCCAGCTAAACGTAGTGGATGAGTCCGTGCTTTCTCTCTAACTGAGGCTGCAATTCGATTAGCTGCAAACAAAGCATCGAAACCATTATCAGTGACAATTAAACAGTAGTCAGCATAATTTAATGGTGCAGCAAAACCACCGCAAACAACATCACCAAGGACATCAAACAGAATTACATCGTATTCATCAAAGGCGTTTAATTCTTTGAGTAACTTAACTGTTTCTCCCACAACATAGCCACCACAACCGGCTCCAGCAGGAGGACCCCCAGCTTCTACGCAATCTACACCACCGTAGCCCTTATATATTACATCTTCAGGCCAAACGTCTTCATAATGATAATCTTTGGCTTGCAGAGTATCAATAATCGTAGGAATCAAAAACCCAGTCAGAGTAAATGTACTGTCGTGTTTTGGATCGCAGCCAATTTGTAGGACTTTCTTACCACGTTTAGCTAATGCAACTGAGATATTACAGCTGGTTGTAGATTTACCGATGCCACCTTTTCCGTATACTGCTAATTTCACCGTTTTTTGCCTCTTATGCTTGTTTGTCAAACTGTTGACTGAATATTTGGCTTTTAATTGGCTTTCAACTAAACCACTAACTAACCATTTCTCTTTCTATGAGCTTATAGATTGCAATTATTGTCCAAATCCTTTTCAAAATAAAGGGGTTATATATTCGCAATGGGAACATAATAGTCGTATTAAATTACTTAAAAGCTAAAAAGATAAACAAGTTCACAAAATAGCCTTATTTATTTAAATAAATCTCTTTTTTAATTATTTATGTGTTTTTTAGATATAAATAGTTACAAAAGACAAAAATTGAACAAAAAATAAAGTCCAGAGGATAATTTTGTCTATAAAATATCTGTAATGTTTTTGCAGTAAGCTTTTGAAGTGATTGAGGTTGAATGTGAAATTAGTATTTATCTCTGTTTTAAGCAACTTTTAATATTTTTAATGATTATTCTCAGCTAATTGATATTGAAGAATTGATTTTTTGTGGAGATGTTTTGCCAAAGCGTCTTTGCAAGATTCACGGGACGTTGTAATTGCCCATCAGCAGAGCATAATCTTTGTCATTATGACAAAAGCTATGGTGAAAATATTTTCACTACACATTAATTATCCTTCCCACAAAACTTGTGTTTATCCTGAATAGTAAATAATTATTATTTTTACTATTTTTACTGAAAAAACACTCAATTGTTCAACTAAAAATTTTGTACTTTAAATTGTGGACTTTAAATTTTCTACTTTGGGGCTAAGTCATCTTGCTCAGAAGGGTCCTTTTTAATTTCCTTTATTTCTTGGAGAGTTTGCCATCCAGACTGCCATTGGGATGTATCCTTTAGTAACAAAGCGTTAATCCAAAATCGTACTTGAGGGTCGCAAGCTGCTACCATTTCCCCATAGACCCACTTTCCTTGATTTTTACGGTTGACCACTTGAAAATGTCGCCAACCATCAATTTTTTTTTGGGCTGTCCATTTAGAACCAACTAAGTAAGGAAATTTTTGTTTCTTCGCCATTACTATTTATATACTTAAATTTTAGTTGACCATCTGCTGTTAATTAGCCCCGTAATAATGACGGCGGATGATTTCAGACTTAAGCAATTTTATCTGAAATATAGTAGTTTTTGCTGGAGTCTAATACGCCAAAAACCTTATCCTATAGTTACGGACATCCCCACAATAGGTTTGAAAAGGAAAAAGGTTGAATAAGTTAGAAGTAGGAAGTTAGAGGGCAGATAACTGATAACTAATAACGAGTAACTGTTTGCTGACTTAATAGTTCATTCAGGACTTACGCAACGAAGATTTGTCCGAAGCGACGTCACTACGTGTAGGAGAGCATAAGTCAAGCACGAACACGCGGAGCGTGCTCGACAGAGCTTATAGGTCGCTATCGTTTGTAATGACGGAATTACGTAGCTTTTGCGTAAGTCCTGTTATTATTGATAAAGTTTATTCGCCACATTGAAAATGCGAACAATTGCGGAAATAAACGATAAAATCAACCGCAAACAGGCAGTGGTTTTAACCGTTGAAGAATTAAAAGCTCAAGTCGCACAATTTGGTGTAACTAAAGTTGCAAAAGAAGTTGATGTTGTCACTACTGGTACTTTTGAGCCGATGGAATCTAGTGGTGCCATTATTAACTTGGGTCATACTGACCCGCCGATAAAAATCCGTCGTTGTTGGCTTGATGGAATCCCTGCTTACTCAGGTTTTGGCGCGGTAGATTTGTATTTAGGTGCCAGTTGTGCCGTAGAAGTTACAGAGGGAGAGGAAGTTCGAGTTGGAAAAGCTACACCTAAAGCTTTACGTGGTGGAGGTCATGTAATAGAAGATTTAGTTGCAGGTAAGCCGGTACAAATACGGGCACAGGGACAAGTAACCGATTGTTATCCCAGAGCAACTTTTGAAGCTACAATTACCCGCGACACCATTAATCAGTTTTATTTATTCAATCCCCGTAATGCTTATCAAAATTTTATTGTAGGGGTGAATGGAGGCGATCGCACTTTACATACCTATCTAGGACCATTACAACCACGCTTGAGTAATGCAGTTTACTCCAATCCAGGAGCAATATCGCCTTTACTCAATGACCCAGAATTACAGCTAGTAGGTATTGGTACACGAATATTTCTAGGTGGTGGTATCGGTTATGTCTCTTGGGAAGGAACTCAACACTTTCCTTTACAGAAACGTTTACCTAACGGTACCCCCATTGGTCCTGCTGCTACTCTAGCTTTGATTGGTGATGCCAAACAAATGGATCCTCGATGGGTCAGGGGTTGCTACTTTAAAAATTACGGTCCTTCTCTAATGTTAGGAGTGGGTATCCCCCTACCAGTATTAAATGAAGAAGTAGTAGCTAGATGTGCTGTTGAAGATAAAGAATTAGTTGCTCCCATAGTTGATTTTTCTATCCCTCGCCGGGTTCGTCCTACTTTTGGCTTAGTAAGTTATGCTCAACTTAAATCCGGAGCGATCGCTATTGAAGGTAGAAAAGTTCGTGCTGCTCCCCTTGCTAGTTTGTATTTATCTAGACAAATTGCTCAAGAATTAAAACAGTGGATTGAAGCAGGTACTTTTAACCTGACACAACCAGTTAGTCCAATTTCAACGGATCGAGCATTCCTTCCCCAAAATCGATGGACAGAGTTTTAAGAATGAGAGGGTCAGTCTCCTTCAGAGGAATTCAAAATTCAAAATTCAAAATTCAAAATTAAATAAAAATACTAAAAAACTAGGAGACTAGAGAAATTAATAACAAAGAAAGAATTTGGGTAGACTACCCCTTTCCCCCTCCAGATAAAAAATATTCAGATGTCATAACAAAGCTCCGGTAGTGTTATATTTATTTTTTTACAAGAAAAATGTCCCAAAAGTCGCGTTGCAACTTCTAGGACATTTTCTGGGATCATACAAAATAATTCCAGGAGGGTTTTAACTTGATTTCGAGATTTAATAGCAAATTGAGAATTATATAATTTGCTCCCCGCAAACGCGGTCATAACGAATTTTTTGATAACCCTCCAATTCTCAGCAATATTCTGCAAAAGATTAATTTGTCGCTGAATTCTAGGATTATTCAGGCGGTTTTTGCCGTTTTACAGGCTTGGGAGGGGCTGGTCTGTTTGGATTCGGACGGGACGAAACCCCAGAAGAAGTATCCTTTTTCATTGGACGTGGTGAACCTCCACCTCCGCTCTTTCTGAAAGGTTTGCGGGATTTATTATTAAATCCAGGTCTCTTTGGTTTGCGTTTTCTTGGTAAGTCAGCGATCGCTTGACCTTTTTCTACCACTAAGTTATCAGCTTCTCGCTTTACCTCCAAATCCCAAAATTTACCAACAGCTCTTCCTTCGAGATTTCCTAGTATTTTCAATTTGAAATACTTTGGTTTATCAGATGCTTTACGAGGTGCTTGTTTAATTTTGATCACCAAGTTATTAGCATCTTGAGACTGATAAACTACTTCACCACGAATAGAAAAATTGCCATCCAAAATTTCTGATGAGGACTGGGTTTCACTAACATCAGTAGCTTTTGATTCAGCTTGTAATGAATCCTTATTGTCATCTGGAGAATTTTCGGAAACACTAAGTTCATCTTGCGATTCATCTTGCGTGTCAGATATCTCAGAGTCTGACTTTGCCAAATTTTCTGGCTCCCAGACACCAACAATTTGGACGTGTAACTTATCGTTCTCCTGACGAGTTCGAGGATAAACAACCCAGAGATGCTCTTTTTCCAAATCTAAGTGATTTTTGACTAAACTCATAATTCGCCCTAAAAGGACTGCATCGAGTTCAGTATTCTCTGTAGTTAACAGCGACCCTTGAGTGAATTGCTCGCTACTTGACTGGTAACGACCCCTTACTAAACCAATAGCTCGATATTGCATCGGCTCGCTTGGAGGTGGGATGGGCTGTATTCTAGATACATAATTCTCACCCTTACTAGGTTTCTCTTGGTCTGTCTGGGAATTTTCAGGTTCAGCTACTGGAACTGCTGGATTATTTGCAGCAGATGTAGCCATATTTTTTTCTACCTCTGGAGAAGCAGTGGTTTGTTCTGCTTCTTGGGAAGCATTGGAATTAGACGATTCAGGTGACGGCATCAGGTCGGAATTCATAGAAACTCCTTGCGGCGGAGACACATCCCATTATCGGGACTTTATTAATAAATCAGCTTTTTTGAGCTGTTGTGCAGCTTTAATAAAAAGTATACTTACTTTCTATTTGCCACCCAATAGCGCTGTGTGTGATACTAAAAACGCCCAATGAAGGCGACACACATACACTAAATGTGTAATTTAGCGTTTTTATACAAGTTTCGGAAGCGTACAATAGCTACAAATCCCACAATTCCTCCTAAAGTTATTGCTAGATTTGGCTGCACAGATACCCATTTGTTATAAAGTTCACAGGCAATTA
This sequence comes from Cyanobacteria bacterium P01_A01_bin.84, assembly GCA_039030795.1. Taxonomy (GTDB): domain Bacteria; phylum Cyanobacteriota; class Cyanobacteriia; order Cyanobacteriales; family Nostocaceae; genus JBCCDM01. The sequence goes on along the minus strand of JBCCDM010000080.1, from coordinate 6,362 downwards.
GCGGTATTCCGCAAAGTTTTGGAAATTTTTAACATTCTCCATATATGTAGATTGTTATTTAATTTAGGTTTAAGGGAGGTTATGTGTCTAAGTCACGCAATCGTTGGATGGTAAATTTCATACTAGTAATAGCAGCTCTAGCTTTTCTTGGAGTGTCAATGTTTCCTTTAATAGCAGCTTTTAATTCTAGGGAACCCTCGAATTCGGAAACTGCTAGTAACCAAATTGCCAGCAATAACAACACTACTCCTTCTCCTGCACAAGAAATTTCCAGACTGCAAAAGAATTTACAGTTCTACGAAAGATTGTCGCAAGAGGAACCAGATAACGAAATAGCTCTCCGAAATTTAGTTCTTACAAGACTAGAGCTAATAAAGCTAAAGCAAGGTGACATAAAAACTGCAATCCAAGATTTAGAAAAGTTAGTTAAACTAGCTCCAGAAACGCTACAATATGCAGTACTTTTAGGTCAAACTAAACAGCAAATAGGCGATAGTGAAGGAGCTGCTCAAACATTTCGTTCTGCTTTGAAGGTTAACCCAGGAAATACAAATCTTATACAGGCAATGGTTAACTTACAATTACAGCAGAAGCGTCCAAAAGCTGCTATTAGTCTGCTTCAAGATACTTTGTCTGCTGCAAACAAACCAAATAATATTCAACCATCAAATGTAGATATTAACGCACTCCAGACTTTATTGGGTAATGTATATGCTAGCGAAAAACGCTATGGAGAAGCTATAGCAGCTTACGATAAAGCAATTAAGAACGATAAAAAAGATTTTCGTCCAGTTTTAGCTAAAGCGATGCTGCTGAAAGAACAGGGTAAAACTGATGAGGCAAAACCTTTGTTTGATACAGCTTCTAGTTTAGCTCCGGCGCAGTCGAAAGACGAAATAGAGCGTCTTCGTCAACCGACTCGGGCACCTACATCATCTCCTGAAGCTTCTGCTACTCCTAAGAAGTGATTTTTATCTGGATCTGGAGCCCTCAAATGCTTTCACATTTAGGAGTGCAAATTAAATATCCCGCTTCTGTCACTTTCCCTACACTAAATCTAAAATCCTTACTACACAAAAGTTTTAGTTTAAAGGAATGATGAAATTAGTAATGTTATAAAATAAAGCCACAACTCAAGCCCTAGTTTAGGTTTCAAAAATTCCATTTATTTTGTGTTTCTTGAGAGTGACAGAATAGGGATAAGGGTTTTCAGGCTTTTTTGAGCCTTCCAGGTGCAAGCTTATAACATCTAGGGGCTCAAAACTTTTGCACTTCTATGATAAAAAGGCTTGAAAGTCTTATTTAGAAAGGTTTTTTATTTTATTCAGCAAGCCCTAAGTAGATCATTTATTTGCGATCCTTAAAGTGCTAAAAGCTAAAAGCTAATAACTAAGAACTAATACTTTCTTTCTTTTGGCTCGAACATATTGATATTAACTGGAGAATATTGAATATCAATACCCGCCGCAGTAGAATAATAAGCCATTGTGTGCTGCAAAAAGTTAATATCATCACGTTGAGAATAGTCTTCTCTAAAATGAGCACCTCGACTTTCACGACGATTTAAAGCGGATGTGATGATCATTTCCCCAACTACCATTAGGCTTTGTAGTTCTAAGGCTTCAATAATTTCAGTGTTCCAATTTTTGCCTTTATCATCTAAGTAAATATTTGTATATTCCTCTTGTATTTCTTTAACTTTTGCACATCCTTGACTCATAAGTTCTTCTGTACGAAATACACCACAGAATTCTGTCATCGAGTCTTGAAAAGCTTGCCGCACATCAGCAATACGACGATTACCCGATTTATCTAATAAGCCTTGAATTTGTTCTTTCGCTGCTCGAATGTATTCCTCTTCGTTAATGGATGGTAATTTACGGTTTTGCACAAAATCAGCGATCGCGGCTCCGGTTCTACGTCCGTAGACAACGCATTCTAGTAAGGAATTGCTACCTAAACGGTTGGCTCCATGTACTGATACGCAGGCGCTTTCTCCTGCGGCAAAAAAGCCATCTACTAAATTTTCATGACTACTGTAAACCTGTCCATTTGTATTTACAGGTATTCCTCCCATACAGTAATGAATTGTTGGACGCACGGGAATCGGTTCTGTGACTCCATCTACCCCCAAAAGACGGTAAGCTTCTTCCCAACAGAAAGGAATTCGGCTCATAATTTTTTCTTTACCCATGTGACGGAGGTCTAAGTATACATAAACACCACCAGTACTACCATCTGGTTTCACACCCCTACCAGCCCGGATTTCATAAGCGATCGCGCGGGAAGTAATGTCTCTGGGTGCAAGTTCCATCCGGGAAGGAGCATAATTTGCCATAAATCTTTCTCCTTCGGAGTTAATTAAATATGCCCCCTCTCCCCTCACAGCTTCGGAAACCAACACCCCTACAGGGTATAATCCTGTAGGATGAAATTGTACAAATTCCATATCTTCCAAAGGTAGACCAGCCAGAGCAGTCATGGCTAAACCATCACCTGTAGAGGCATAATCATTAGATGTGGTGTTATAAACGCGACCGTAGCCACCTGTAGCAAACATTACAGCTTTGGCTCTTACTACCTCAATATGTCCATCTAGAAGACGGTACATAACTAGACCTTTGGCTTGCCCTGATTCTAAAATCAGACGCATGACATACCACTCATCAAAAATTTGTACCCCATTGCGCCGGAGATTATTTACCAACTCATGTAAAATTGCATGACCGGTTTTATCGGCAGCGTAACAAGTACGATTGTGAGAGTGTCCCCCAAAAGCACGTTGAGCAATACGTCCATCCTCTAAACGAGAAAATAAAACACCCATGTGTTCTAATTCGATTACCACATCCAGTGCTTCTTGAGTGAGAATAGCCACAGCATCTTGATCTGCCAAATAATCAGAACCCTTAACGGTATCAAAAGCATGAGCTTCCCAACTATCAGCAGCATCAACATTCTTCAAACTTGCTGCAATACCCCCTTGTGCTGCAACTGAATGAGAGCGGATGGGATGAGTTTTAGCAACTACTGCAACATTCAAGCTAGGGTCATTTTTAGTAATTTCTAAAGCTGCACGACATCCAGCTAAACCACCACCAACAATAATTACATCAAACTCCAGCATAATTTTCTGTTAATCAACCCCTGAGTGCGAACATATGCTTCGATTATTTTTATCTAAGCAGATTCGTGGTAAAAATTAATATTAAACCATCCTATTTAAACAAAAAAATCCTGTCTGTTGGCAGGATTTATAAATAAAAAATAAAAGTACCGATTATTCTCTATTTTTTCAGCTTAGGAATATCAAAGTACTTAGATAATTGATTTATTTTGTGGAAAGTTCCTAAACGAATCAAACAAAAGTGAATATAAAGCCATATTTTAGTTTAATTTGTATATACCCATCAACCATTAACTTGAACAGGCTTTTCTTCTGCAACATTCCCTGGTATTGGTTTCATTTCCATTCCTGGTTCTAAAGCTCTTAGTTCAATATGATTTAGTAAGGTCGTAACAAAAGTAAATAGTAAAAAAGGTAGGGAAAGAAGAACTACAAGTCCTACTGATGCTAAAGCATATACAGGACGTCTGGCTCCCATTAAAGCTAAAGCTGAGGCTAGGCTGATAGTAATTGTAATTAGCCAAACTATAATTTGACCATAAATATCGCCAAAGGTTAACGTACAAATGAAACGGTATTTTTGAATATTATTCATGATTTTTGTCTCAAGGCTCTTCTTAACTATCTACGTTAGAGCCTGGTTTTTATTTCTGACGATTTCTAAATATTTTTGAAATAATTGTAATATTGCTTAACACAACTATTGATGTTTAGTATTTATGACTAAATAAATTAAGATAATTTTGTCAATCTCTAAAATCCAATGCAGAATTATCAATTTATGAATAAATGGGTTTTAAACTATTACTCCAATCCAAATTGATGTTTAGTATTTATAACTCAATAAATTAAGATAATTTTGCCAATCTCTAAAGTCTAATGCAGAATTATCAATTTATGAATAAAAGGGGTTTAAACTGTTACTCCAATCCAAACTGAATATAAAATTGATACAATTAAAAAAATTAGATATTCAAAATTATTTAGTTTATGTAATTTATATTTTTTGAGTTTTGAATTTTGAGTTTTGAATTTTGAGTTTTGAGTTTGGATTGGAGGCTGCGCTATAGTCATATTTTTAATTTTTAATTATTGAACTTTCATTCTTAGTTATTAATTTTTCAGGGCTGCCATATAAAATTAAAAATTTGAGATACTCCTACTGATAAGTGATAATTTATAGATAGTAAGTAGATATAAATAAATGATGAGCAATTCTATTTTCTTAGCGGGTGCAAGTAAAGGTGTAGGTAGAGAAATTGCGAAATACTTGGTAGCTGATAAAGCTCAGGTGATAGCACTGCTGAGAACAGAAGATGCACGGACAGAACTGGAAGCTATGGGAATTAAAGTAATCCTAGGTGATGCTTTAAATATAATGCAGGTAGAACAAGCTGTATTAGGGGAAAATAATTTAGATACAGTGATTACTACTATTGGTGGTCTACCACAAATTGACCCAAAACCAGATTATTTGGCTAATAAAAACTTGATAGATGCAGCACTTAAAGCAAAAGTCAGAAAATTTATCTTAATTACTTCTATTGGTTGTGGAGAAAGCGTTGTTGCTTTAAATCCTCAAGCTTTAGAAACTCTGGGTTCGGTATTAGTTGAGAAAGAAAAAGCTGAACAATATTTAATTAATAGCGGATTAACTTATACAATTATTCGTCCTGGTGGTTTAAAATCAGAACAGGCAACGGGAAATGCTATTCTAACTTCAAATTATCAAGCTGTAGGTAGCATCCATCGTGCTGATGTGGCACAGTTCGCTTGTCGTTGCTTAGCTTCGGAGAAAACAAATAATCAAATTCTTTCTGCGGTAGATAAAAATATGCTGTTTACACAACAAGAGTTTGAAGAATTTAGCTTAATGTAAACTTTTGTCCGAAGAAAGAAAATATTATTTTGAAATTAGAAGCTTTACTGTTTCAGAGAAGTGAATATTTAATATGTCTGCTAATCTACTAGTCAGAGCTTTATTTGATGTTGCTGAAGTCAAAAATGCCGAGTTTCCCTACAATGTCATTCATCTGAAAATTTTGTATCCTGCACGAATGAGTAGGAATGAGAAAGAAAATAATATGGGAAAATTACCTGTTGAATCAGAACAGGCTCCCTTCCCTATTATAATATTTTTTAATGGTATTAATTGCGATGCTTCAGTCTATCAATGGTTAGGAATAAAGTTAGCAGAATCTGGTTTTATAGTCGTCACATTTAATTGGATTACAGAAAATCTTCCAGGGATTATCAGTCTAACACCAGGAGTTAATATTGCAGCTTATCAACCTGAAAATTATGGAAATATACCTAGTACATTAGCAACCCCAGTATTACTATCAAAGTTAGAACAATTACAGCAAGAAAGTATTCTTCAGGGAATGCTGGACTTAAACAAGATAGTTTTAGCAGGACATTCAGCAGGTGGTAGAGTCGCGATTGAAAATGCAAATCCTCAATTTTTCTCTGGTGTAGTTGCAACATTTGCTTATGCTGCACATAGTATGGCACCTATGATGATGAATTATGAAGCAAAAAAAATATTACCCTTACCTGATTCTTTACCAATGTTAATCATGGGAGGAACTGTGGATGGAGTAATTGCTAATAGTAGCGATCGCTATGGTCTCCTGGAGGGAGATTCAACCACATCGGTGATTCGTACATTCTCTGAAGGAATTAATGGAGACAGAAAGGATAGTTATTTGGTACTTTTGGAAGGAGCGAATCATTTTGCGATCGCTCATCCTTGTGATTCCACAACAGGTACATCCTTTTTAGATTTTCCTTCTACTCAACCAGAAGAAAAAATTCGATCTTTAATTGCTGATATTATTATTTTGTTTCTTGAGATCCAGGTTCGTAATCACTCAGAAAAATCTCAGGAGTTAGAAAATCTTTTAAATTCCAGAAATTCTCTCATCCATTCTTGGAAATGCAAGTAAGTTGTCATTAATGGGAATTAAAAATAATAAGTAATAAGTAACAAGTAAATTTATTCTCCACAAATCTGACAAAAAAGCATTCTTTGACGCGCTCCATCTAATTCAAAAAATAATATAGACTGATAAGTCCCCAAAAACAATTTTCCATCAACAACCGGAATAACTTCACTATTATTTAATGTCATTGCCATTAAATGAGAATGAGCATTCATTGGTTCATCGGGAGGAATGTTTGGTCTTAAGTGTAAGTCATTATGTAAATATTTATCTGATTCTGGAGCTAATTT
>JBCCDM010000079.1:0-18377 GCA_039030795.1 Cyanobacteria bacterium P01_A01_bin.84 | reverse complement strand
TCTTCACTTCACTTTACTTTAATTTATATTAAAGTTTTCTCTGATTCAGAAAATTATTACTTTTTGTAAAGATAAGAACATACTTCATTAGTTCTTCATTTTTGTTTCTTATTGTACTTTTATATCAAACAGCAAGCTGTATACGCAGTTCCTACATTTATTATTGTTGACTCTATTATGCTATGCCCCATCGTATCTATTTTTCTTTAATTATAGCGATGGGGATTTTTCAAAGTTTACTGAAATTGTGGCTGATAGTTAACAATAGACATCTCCGAAAAAGAATATAAAAGCCTTGTGTAATCAGGGTTAATATCTCATTTACCGCAGAGGTCTAATAAATAATTTTGGAAAATGCAAACTAATTTTCAAATATCCGACGAAACGGAAATAGCAATTTAACTTTCTTCACATCTTTGTAGTTACTAATCGAAACACCACGATTTTACTTATGACTATAGCTTCACAACAAGCTCAGAGCCGCTTCCCTTCGTGGGATCGGTTCTGTGATTGGGTCACCAGTACCGACAATCGCCTGTATATCGGCTGGTTTGGTGTCCTAATGATTCCACTGTTAGGAGTTTCTATCTGCGTCTTTACAATTGCTTTCATTGCGGCTCCCCCCGTAGATATTGACGGAATCCGCGAACCTATAGCTGGTTCACTACTTTATGGCAACAATATCATAACTGCTGCTGTTGTCCCCAGTTCCAATGCTATTGGCTTGCACTTCTATCCAATTTGGGAGGCAGCTTCTATAGATGAATGGCTTTACAATGGTGGACCTTACCAGATGATTGCATTCCACTATATTCCAGCCCTGTCTTGCTACATGGGTCGTGAGTGGGAACTTTCTTACCGTTTGGGTATGCGTCCTTGGATTGCAGTTGCTTACAGTGCTCCTTTTGCTGCTACAACATCCGTATTCTTGATCTACCCCATCGGACAAGGTAGCTTTTCTGATGGTCTACCAATGGGTATCAGTGGCACCTTTAATTTTATGTTTGTTTTCCAAGCTGAACACAACATCCTTATGAACCCCTTTCATATGTTAGGAGTTGCTGGAGTTCTTGGAGGCTCATTATTTTGTGCCATGCACGGTTCACTAGTCACATCTAGCCTTGTACGCGAAACTACTGAATCTGAGTCCCAGAATTATGGGTATAAATTTGGACAAGAAGAAGAGACTTATAACATAGTTGCAGCCCACGGCTATTTTGGTCGTTTAATATTCCAGTACGCCAGCTTCAACAATAGTCGTTCATTACATTTCTTCCTGGCAGCTTGGCCCGTAATTTGTATTTGGGCGACTGCAATTGGTATTAGCACAATGGCATTCAACCTCAACGGATTCAATTTTAATAATTCAGTTCTTGACTCTCAAGGTCACGTACTCCCTAGCTGGGCTGATGTATTAAATCGAGCCAACCTAGGTTTTGAAGTCATGCATGAACGAAATGCTCACAATTTTCCACTAGACCTTGCTTGTAGTGAATCTGTCCCTGTTTCTTTTAAGGCTCCTGAATTAGCTGCTTAAAGAGATTGTCTCAAGTCATTAGTTAGAAAAACTAACTAATGACTAACAGTAAATAAGTAAATAAGTAAATAACCAATAACCAAAGAGTAAGGAAAAAGCAATGAGTGTTGTCACAGAATTAATTCTTAGCGCTGATAGTGAAGCCCGTTATCCTGCTCCTAAAGAATTGAGAATATTTCAAAATTTTTTACAAACAGGAGACCAGAGAATTCGCATTGCCAGAGTGTTGGCAGAAAATGAACAACAAATTGTCCAAAATGGCAGCATGAGATTTTGGGAACGCTGTCCCAATACCCCAAGTAATAGCGGTAACGATCGCAAGACAGCTTCTTGTCAACGAGACCAGGGTTGGTATGTACGTTTGATTGCCTATTCTATCTTGGCTGGTAGTGAAAAACCCCTCGAAGAAATCGGCACTGTTGGTATTAAAGAAATGTATAACAATTTAGAGATTCCGCTAAGGAATTTAGTTGAGGCTATGCGCTGTATCAAAGAAGAGGCTGTCTCTATGATGAGTGAAGAAGATGCTGTCGAGGTAGGACCTTATTTTGACTATATTATTCAGGCACTTTCCTAACTTTTACTAAAAAGTAATCCATGTTGAATTGAATCAATCTGCTGAATTTTACTTCTGATTTCTAACTAAAAAAGAAAACCTTCGTTTAGGAAACTTTGATTATGCAAGATGCAATTACTGTTTTGATTAATTCTTCTGATGTTCAAGGCAAATATCTAGATAGCACTTCCTTGGAAAAACTAGAAGCTTATTTCCATAGCGGTGATATGCGTGCCCGCGCTGCGACTACAATTAGTGCTAATGCCAAAAATATCGTAACTCAGGCTGTTGCTAAGTCTTTGCTTTACACAGATACTACCGCTCCTGGTGGCAATATGTATACTTGTCGTCGCTATGCTGCCTGTGTGCGCGATTTGGACTATTTTTTGCGTTACGCAACCTATGCTATGTTGGCTGGTGATACTTCAATTTTAGATGAGCGCATTTTGAATGGTTTAAGGGAAACTTATAATTCCCTGGGGGTTCCCATTGGTGGAAGTATTCGAGCAGTACAAGCAATGAAAGAAGTTGTTAATAGTATGCTTGGTGGAGAAGCAGGTAAGGAAATGGGTATTTACTTCGACTATCTTGCTACTGGTTTGAGTTGAAATATCCTTTTTTATGAATTCATAAATATTGCTTTTTAGCAGTTAATAGTTGATAGTTAACGGTTCAATTCTAGAAGCTGCCCTAAACCAGACTATAAGCTTAGTACTACCGCTATAAAGCCTGATAGCTCAGACGAATTTATGCATCTTTTAGATAAAAATGCTCAATACTTAACTATCAACTATCATCATCAGATTTTTGATTTTTACAATCACAAGCAGGACTTTTATGAGCATTATTACAAGAACAATTGCTCAAGCAGACCGAGAAGCACGTTATCTAAATGCGGGAGAATTAAGTGCTATCCAAGAATTTTATAACAGTGGACTTTCTCGGCTTCATCTTGCCACAATTTTTATGGAAAATGAACAGGCAATTGTGGAAAAAGCCAGTTTGAAGTTTTGGGAGCGATGTCCTGATACACCTAGTAATAGCGGTAACAGAACCTATAGGGCTTCATGTTTGCGAGACCAAAGTTGGTATGTTCGTCTCATTACTTATTCTATAGTAGTGGGAGACATAGAACCTCTAGCAAAAATTGGTGCTATTGGAGTAAAGGAGATGTATGAATCCTTGGAAATTCCACTACCAAATTTAGTAGAAGCTATTCGTTGTCTCAAAGAAGTTTCTTTAGAACTCTTATCTTTGAAAAATGTCACTGAGGCTGCACCTTATTTTGACTACTTGATTCAAGAATTAATGCCTTAAGTGGTCATTGGTCACTGCTTCTTAGAAAAAGGACTTTCATTAAATGAGTGTAAAAATAAGTGGTGGTAGCCCAGTTATTCATCCACAACAGTATCAAACTTTACCTATTGCAGTTATTTCCCAAGCGGAGCAAAGAGATCGCTGCTTAACACGTAGTGAATTTCAAGAACTAGAGTTGTTTTTTAGTTCTGGAAAACTGCGGTTAGAAATTGCTGCAACTTTAACTAGTAATACAGATGAAATTGTGTCTGCTGGAGCAAACCGTATTTTTGTTGGCGGTTCGCCAATGGATTATTTAGAAAAGCCCCAAGAGCAGGTAGGATTACCAGGGTCGGGATACTATATTGGTGAAGATTATCTGAGTGTGGCGAGAAGAAATCGTGTTGTTGCTGTTAAAGAGCGTCTCAAACTAATCAAAGCCCCAAATATTTTTGCTCCTGTTAGGGCTTGGTGGGAACAAGCACGAACACTTTTTACTGACAGAGACCCACTTCCTGGTGGTTTTCGCTTTATCAATATCTCTCGTTATGGACCAAAGAGAATGAAAAGGTCTATGCGAGACTTGTCATGGTTTTTGCGTTATGTTACTTACGCAATTGTTGCAGGCGATCCTAGCATTCTCACAGTTAATGTCCGGGGGTTGCGTGGGGTAATGCCAGAAGATATAACTGAAGCTACCGTTGTTGCTCTCAAGGAAATGCGGCGACTCTCGGTTAGTTATTTAGAAGATAATACTGAAGCGACAAATATTATTAAGTATTATTTTGACGTTTTGATTTCCGAGTATCTTGAGGAAAAGCCTCCAGTCAAACTGAGAATTGGGGTTTCCAATCAGCAGCAAGGTTTAGTATTACCTGAAAGTTATGCGATCGCATCCGAACACCGACCAAAATTTGTCATGAAGTCGGTTTTACCAGAAACGGAAAAGCGGGATGTTATAAAAGCTGCTTATCGTCATGTTTTTGAGCGTGACATTACTGCAACATATGCTTTTCCTAGGACTGAACTTGAATCTAAGCTCAAGGGCGGACAAATTTCGATGAAAGAGTTTATCCGGAGGTTGGGTAAATCTCGCCTTTACCGGACGCTTTTTTACGAGCCTTATACAATCAGTCGGGTAATAGAACTGGGGATGCGTCACTTTTTGGGTCGCGGTTTGAGTTCTTTAGAGGAGTTCCAAGAATACTTTGCAATTATTACTAAAGGTGGTTTGCCTAAACTGATAGATGCTTTAGTGGATTCCCAGGAATATGCTGATTATTTTGGCGAGGAAACAGTTCCGTATTTACGCGGTTTGGGTCAGGAAGCTCAGGAATGTCGCAATTGGGGTCCGCAAATTGATTTATTTAAATATAGCGCTCCTGTCCGTAAAGTTCCTCAGTTTGTAACCCTGTTTGGTAAATATCAAAAACCTCTACCCAATCAACATCCTTACGGTTATGGTAATGATCCATTAGAAATTCAGTTTGGTGCAATCTTTCCCCAAGAAACCCGCAATCCTCATCCCGAACCTGCGTTTTTCAATAAAGATACTCGCCGGATTTTAATTAGTTGTGGGTCGTCGCTTCAAAATAGTAAAGTCGCTAGCTATTCTCAAGTACCTGGTTCTTCTGTTCGGATCATGAAGCTAGACCATGTAGAGAAGTTTGATACAAAGTCTTTAAAAAATGATCAAAATACAGATGAAAACAAGAACGGCAACAAGCCTCAAGAACTTAGTATAAGTTTGGCAAAACACTCCCCTGGAGCAGTTGTTAACGGAGCTTATCGACAGGTTTTTGGACGAGAGTTGTTACAAGGTCAACGTTTAACAACCGCAGAAATAAAACTTAAAGGTGGCGAAATTACGATGCGGGAGTTTATCCGTCAATTAGCTAAGTCTAATTGGTTTCGCAGAATGTATTGGGAAAAACTCTATATTACTAAAGCGATTGAATACATTCATCGGCGTTTATTAGGTCGTCCTACTTATGGACGACAAGAGATGAACCGCTACTATGATATCTGTGCAAAATCGGGATTTTACGCTCTGATTGATGAAATTATTGATAGCGTTGAATATGGGGAAGCTTTCGGGGAAGATACAGTTCCTTATGAGCGTTATATTACACCGAGAGGTTTTGTAATGCGTCGTTCTGCATCGGCTGAGGCTGTAAATTTAAAAGCTAAATCCTCAATTTCATCACCATCTGAACTGGATGCATTTATTCCCAAACAGCGCAACGTGCAAAAACAACTTTTCTGGTCAGAATTTGCACATACGCAACAGCAAAACTCCGAATATGTATGCAATAACTCAATTTCAGTAGAGTCAAGTGTAGAAAGAATAACCCAGTTGCAAGAGCCAATGAATGACTCCCAAAGTGAGGAGGATTATGAGTATAGTCAAGCAAGTGATTATTAATGCCGATGAAGAACTGCGTTACCCTAGCCCCGCAGAAATTCACATGATTCAAAATTTTTGCCACTCAGGGACAGAGCGAATTCGGATTGCTACAACTTTGGCGAAAAACCAAAGACGATTGGTAGAAAAAGGCAGCAATAAATTCTGGAAAGTTTGTCCTAATACGCCCAGTAATAGTGGCAATATGCGGAAGACATCTTCATGTCAGCGAGACCAAGGTTGGTATATCCGGTTAGTGGCTTATTGTGTTTTAGCAGGTAATGAACAGCCACTCACAGAAATTGGTATTGTTGGCATGAAAGAAATGTACAAATCTCTGGGTATACCCCTAGCAAATTGGGTAGAAGCATTACGCTGTATAAAAGAGGAAGCACGAGAACTCTTAGGTGATGAGGATGCTGCTGTCGTTACTCCTTATTTTGACCAAATTATTCAAGCCCTTGCTCTACCTGGTACTCCTTACCTTGTAAACGATGGTAATCCAGATTGGTAATTGGTAATGGGTAATTAATTGCTAATACCAATTCTAGGCGGAGGCTACGCTAAATCTCTCTCAGCCCGTGAGAGGCTGGAGCTACAGTTACGAAACCCACTTCCGTGGGCTGAATTAAGCGCATCTTTGTAAAGAAATGGTATTAGGAACTACGTACTATTAACGAGAAATAGGACTTTGAAATTACTAGTCTTTCCTACGGAACCCTTTCAGGGAAACCTACGGTTGTAATGACGTAAACACGCGATCCATGGGTAAGTCCTGTGGGCAATGAATGAAGAATATTTTTATAGCTTCCACTCACCACTCAATACTTCAATTAATGTAAAAAAGAGGTAAATAATATGACTGTAGCTCTCAAACGCAGTCAGATAGGTTGGGGATTATTTAGCGTCCTTGATGATTGGCTCAAGCGCGATCGCTTTGTTTTTATTGGTTGGTCTGGTCTTTTACTGTTCCCCTGTGCTTACTTATCTATTGGGGGTTGGTTTACTGGTACTAGTTTTGTAACTTCCTGGTACACCCATGGTATAGTCAGTTCTTACATTGAGGGTTGTAATTTTCTTACTGTTGCTGTTTCCACTCCCCCCGATAGTATGGGTCATTCCTTACTATTGTTATGGGGACCAGAAGCACAGGGAGACTTTACCCGTTGGTGTCAACTGGGTGGATTATGGAATTTTGTCGCCTTGCATGGTGTTTTTGGGCTCATCGGCTTCATGCTACGACAATTTGAAATTGCCCGACTTGTAGGTGTTCGACCATATAACGCGATCGCTTTCTCTGCACCCATCGCTGTTTTTGTCTCTGTATTCCTAATTTACCCATTAGGTCAATCAAGTTGGTTTTTTGCACCCAGTTTTGGGGTAGCTGCTATTTTTCGCTTTCTACTATTTTTCCAAGGTTTCCATAACTATACACTCAATCCATTTCACATGATGGGGGTTGCTGGTGTATTAGGTGGTGCTTTACTATGTGCTATTCACGGTGCAACTGTGGAAAATACCCTCTTCAAAGATGGTAAAAACTTCAATACTTTCGGCGCATTTAGTGCAACTCAAGCAGAAGAAACCTATTCCTTTGTCACTGCTAACCGCTTCTGGTCGCAGATTTTTGGGGTAGCCTTTTCCAATAAGCGATGGTTACACTTTTTCATGCTGTTTGTACCAGTGACTGGTTTATGGATGAGTGCAATTGGAATGGCAGGATTAGCCTTTAATTTGCGAGCATATGACTTTGTCAGCCAAGAATTACGAGCCGCTGAAGACCCAGAATTTGAAACCTTTTACACTAAGAACATTCTTCTAAATGAGGGTGTGAGAGCTTGGATGGCAACCCAAGACCAGCCCCATCAACACTTCCAATTTCCCGAAGAAGTATTACCCCGAGGAAATGCACTTTAGAGAATAGGGTATAGAAATAATTAATTCCAATTCCCAATGCCTAATTCCCAATACCCAAAAAAACACAAAATAATTAATAATGGAAACCCCCTTTGAAAGTTCAACTACAACAATTATTAGCCCTGAAGAGAGAGAAGGTCGCTCCCAAGCATCTACTGGATATGCTTGGTGGGCTGGCAATGCCCGTTTTATTAACTTATCCGGTCGCTTCTTGGGAGCTCATGTAGCCCATACAGGACTAATTGCTTTCTGGGCTGGAGCAATGCTGTTGTTTGAAGTTGCTCACTATATACCAGAAAAGCCCATGTATGAGCAGGGCTTGATTTTAATGCCTCACATTGCAACCCTCGGTATCGGTGTGGGACATGGAGGTGAAGTAGTAAGTACATTCCCATTTTTTGCTATTGCCGTAACACATTTAATTGGCTCTGCTATTTTAGGTTTTGGTGGCGTTTATCACTCAATAAAAGGTCCCGAAAAGCTAGCAGGTTTTTTCAATTTTGATTGGACTGATAAAGACAAAGTTACTAGTATTCTTGGATATCACCTGATTGCTCTTGGTATAGGTGCTTTTGTACTGGTAGGCAAAGCAATGTTTTTGGGTGGCTTGTATGACACTTGGGCACCAGGAGGCGGTGATGTACGTCTTGTGAGCCATCCTACCCTTGATCCAAGAATAATCTTTGGTTATGTATTTAGAAATATTACGGGTGGAGAAGGTAATATTGTTAGCGTTAATAACCTAGAGGATTTAGTCGGCGGTCATATTTGGATGGGCAGCATTATAATACTAGGTGGTATTTGGCACATTGTCACGAAGCCTTTCAAGTGGACTCATAAAGTCTTTATTTGGTCTGGTGAAGCCTACCTTTCTCAAAGTTTAGGCAATGTCGCCGGACAAGCCTTTATCGCTGCTATGTTTATTTGGTTTAATAATACCGCCTATCCTAGTGAGTTTTATGGTCCTACCGTTGGTGAAGCTGCTAGCGCCCAGGTATTGAATTTTATAGTGCGCGACCAAAACTTAGGGGCAAATGTTGCTGCATCTCAAGGTCCTACCGGTTTAGGAAAATACTTACAGCGATCGCCTACAGGAGAAATTATCTTTGGGGCTGAAACAATGCGCTTTTGGGATGTCCGGGCGCCTTGGTTAGAACCATTGCGTGGTCCGAATGGATTCGATGTCGATAAACTAGCAAATGATATTCAACCTTGGCAAAAGCGTCGAGCGGCGGAGTTTATGACCCATGCTCCTATTGGCTCTTTGAATTCAGTGGGTGGTTTAGCAACCGAACTTAACTCCTTTAATTTTGTTGGACCTCGTACTTGGCTAGCTTCTGCTCATTTTATCTTTGCATTACTGTTTTTAGTTGGTCATCTCTGGCACGCTGGTCGTGCAAGAACTGCTGCTGCTGGTTTTGAAAGAGGAATTGAACGTGAAGATGAGCCAGTTTTATCTATGAAACCACTTGATTAGTTAGTTAGTTAGTTAGTTAATTGAGAATAATAATGGGTAAATATTTGGTCACTAAGAGAACTTGATTCTTTAACAATTTTCTAGTTATACCAATGCAAGATTTTTTACTTGAATATATCATTACTCCTGTAATTGGCAATATTGCGATCGCCTTTCTTTCTCTAAGCACTATGTTTCTGAAAAAATTTTTTCCTAGTTCTATATCAGGAACATATTTACAACTTTTTTTCTAAATACTAGGGAGTGGGAACAAGTTAAAAGTTTTATATTTAAAACTCTTTTTAAAACCACAAACTTACTCCCAATTCTTTACTTTTTATCAACAAGGAGCATCATTAATGGGACTACCTTGGTATCGCGTCCATACAGTAGTTTTAAATGACCCAGGACGGCTAATTGCTGTCCATCTAATGCATACAGCCCTTACTGCTGGATGGGCAGGGTCAATGGCTTTGTATGAACTAGCTATTTTTAACCCTAGTGACCCTGTTCTTAACCCGATGTGGCGGCAGGGTATGTTTGTATTGCCCTTTATGACTCGATTAGGTATCACCGAATCTTGGGGTGGTTGGAGTGTTACAGGCGAATCTGTGACAGGTTTTAGTCTTTGGACTTTTGAAAGTGTTGCTGCCGCTCATATTATTTTGGCAGGTTTACTATTTTTAGCAGCTTGCTGGCACTGGGTTTATTGGGATTTGGATTTATTTCAAGACCGTAAGACTAATGAACCAGTTCTTGACTTGCCAAAAATCTTTGGTATTCACTTGTTGTTAGCTGGTCTTCTTTGCTTTGGCTTTGGAGCTTTTCATCTCACAGGTGCGTTTGGTCCTGGTATGTGGGTTTCTGACCCCTACGGATTAACTGGTCATATTCAAGGAGTTACCCCTGTCTGGGGACCAGAAGGCTTTAATCCATTTAATCCTGGTGGTGTTGTGGCTCACCATATTGCTGCGGGAATTGTTGGTATTATCGGTGGTATTTTCCATATAGCTTTTCGTCCTCCAGAAGTACTCTACAGGGCTTTAAGAATGGGTAATATTGAAACTGTTCTTGCTAGTGCCCTAGCAACCTTCTTTTTTGCTGCTTTTGTTGTTTCTGGCACTATGTGGTATGGTACGGCAACGACTCCAATTGAACTATTTGGTCCAACTCGTTACCAATGGGATAGTGGTTATTTTCAACACGAGATTAATCGGCGAGTGCAAGCCAATTTGAGTGGAGGTAAAACCCTTTCAGAGGCTTGGTCAAGTATTTCAGATAAATTGGCTTTTTATGACTATGTCGGCAATAGTCCTGCCAAGGGTGGTTTGTTTAGGGTCGGAGCAATGAATAAAGGAGATGGTATTGCTCAAACTTGGTCTGGTCATCCTGTTTTTCAAGATAAAGAAGGCAGGGAATTAACAATGCGACGAATGCCTAACTTCTTTGAAACATTCCCAGTAGTTTTGACTGATAAAGATAATATTGTACGTGCAGATATACCCTTCCGACGGGCAGAATCAAAATTAAGCTTTGAGCAAACTGGTACAACTGTTAGTTTTTACGGTGGTGAGCTTGACGGTCAAACATTTACCGATCCAGTTGATGTAAAACCATTTGCTCGTCGCGCTCAACTAGGTGAAATTTTTGAATTTGATAGCAAAACTCTGAATTCTGATGGGATATTTCGCACAAGTACCCGTGGGTGGTTTGCTTTTGCTCATACTATTTGGGGCTTGCTATGGTTCTTTGGACATATTTGGCATGGTTCACGCACAATCTACCGAGATGTCTTTGCCGGAATTAACCCAGAGCTTGACGAAGAGCAAGTCGAGTTCGGTGTATTCCAAAAAGTCGGTGACGTGACTACCCGCAAAAAGCAAACAGTCTAATTAGAAAAGAGAGATATAAGGAAGCATGGACAAGAAGAACCAGTGATAAATGACACAGAACAAAGCTATGAAAAGATTATCTTTTGTACTATTACTCACAAACTTTCTTGGGATAAATTTTGTTCCTGCTGCCTTAGCAGAAAATGCTAGACTAGTACCTTGCAAAGAATCTAGTGCATTTTTAGAACGGATGCAAAATGCACCCGATAGTTATTACACTACTCAGCCATTCAAGGCTTATTCTCAGCTACTCTGTGGTGAGGATGGTCTACCGCATTTAGTTCTTGACCGTCTAAATCTTGTATTTGATGTACTTACTCCTATCGTAATGTTTTTATATATCGCAGGTTGGATCGGTTGGAGTGGACGTTCTTATTTAATAGCAATTAGAAAAGAAGGTGCAGGAGAACAAAAGGAACTATTTATTGATAAGTTACTGTTTATAAACTGTATGCTTAAGGCTTTAATTTGGCCGATTTTAGCGGTCAAAGAATTACTCAGTGGCGAATTAGTTGCTAAAGATGATGAAATTCCTATTTCTATTCGTTAGTAGAAAACAACAGAAATCAGCCAATCATTCAAAATCAAAGTTTATTAAACTATGTCTGCTTTGAAAGGAGTTATTTTATAGGTAGTGTATCACTACTTCTAACCCAATATTATAATCTTATAATGTTGGGTTACATGGCACTTTATTTGATTCAGTCTAGATAGTAATATCCCTATAATATTACTCTCCTAAAACACAAAAAAATGCAATGTTTAAAACTTAGACTAGGATTTGGCTTGGTACAAACTTAAATTTATTGAAGGAGAATTAATTATGGAGTCACGTTACTTTTTTAAATATCTTTCTAGCGTTCCTGTTGTTGCTACTTTAGCAGTAATTGTTTTGTTTGTAATTTTTGTTCTATTGAATTATTTTTTCCCTGGATTACAATACGGCACTTTTTTCCATCTTTTACCTCAATAAACTAAAAATAAATTTAGACATCCGTAGGTATAATACTGTTAGTTTATTATCTCAAACATCGCTGTATTCCGATGTGGTCGGGCAAAACTCACGCGAGGATACGGCGATGGCTAAGACCGTTACCGCAGACATCGCATAATTCATTGTGATTCAGCAACGCCAAAAGTTGCATCCCTTAATTTTACTATTTGTAGTAGGGCAATAGAAAGTTCAATTCAACAAGCTATTGTAGCTATTAATTTAAATTCAGGACTTACACAACGGAAATTTGTCCGAAGCGACGGTCATTACTTGTAGGGGGTTAGCATCAGTCCTATCGGACAGTTATGCATTCACCCACTGTAGCGCTAGCTAACGTCTCGGACGGAATTACGTCGCTTTTGCGTAAGTCCTAAAATTATTTAAATTATTTAAATTAGTTCAATTTTAATAAATTTACTTTTGATAATCTCTAAAACTATTTTTATATATAGCTTTTATGAGCTTTACTTCTTTTGGTAGAGAAGAGGGAACTGGTAAATGTTCTATTTCTGCAAGACGAGTAAAATACTCTTTCCAAGAAGTTGCTTGACCGTCGGTGATATTAAACACTTCACCATAAGTTTCTTTTTCCAATCCTAAGAAAATTGCCTCAATAAGATTATCAATGTAAACATGATTGCAAATTCCTTTCCCATTCCCAGCATAAGCAAATAATTTTTGACGCATCAGTAATAATGGTCTAACTATCCAAGGTATACTACCAGGTCCATATACATCTCCGGGTCTAATAATAATTACACCAAATGTTGGTGAATTTAGTTGCATCAGAGCTTTCTCTGCTGCCACTTTTGTTTGACAATAGGGGTTATCTATTGTTGGTAAGGAATGCTCTTCAGTAACATATTCAGGATACTCAAAACCATAAACTAAGGCACTAGAAATATATACAAAAACTTTGACTCCCGATTGTTTCGCAGCTTGGGCTATATTAAGAGTGCCATCAACATTAATTTGCTGAAATTCTTCTAATTTACCACTTTCTTTAGCTATTTCCTCAGTATGTAAGACTACATCTACCTCCTGAGTTATCGCTTGTAGATTTTTAGAATTTGTAACACTACCAGGAATAATTTTAACACTTCGATTGTGTTTAACTTCAGACTTATTTGAGTTAACTTGCAGTCCGCAAACTTTCATCCCCCTATTGACTGAAATTTCTGAAGCTCGAGAACCGATAAATCCATCGATATCGGTAATCAGCAAAGTTTTATTGGTAATTTCCATATTAGACTAGCAATTTATAGATAGGCTTTTTTATTTTAAGCTATGAGTTCTAATGTAAAAGTTCAAACTCATAGCCATATAGGTAGGATGATACTTCCCAGGGTAGTTTCTACAACTGTACATACTTCTTCAAACAAATCTTTTCAAAGATATCTCAAACTATTTGGAATCAAAAATATTGTAGAAAGGTAGTATTACTACATTTAGAGAAATATCAAATGAAACCTTAAAAACGACTCATTACCTCATTAGCTATAGAATTAGGTTCTGGTGTATGAGGAGAAGTAGTTTGGAGAATTGAACTAATAATTTGAACCGCTTCAAATACAGCTTGATTATTCAGAGCGATCGCGTTCTTGCGATACAACAGATAATTATTTGGTTTAATTAATTCTAAAACAGCTTTATCTATTTGACAAAAGCTGGGAATTACTAAACCCACTTGTTTTTCCTCTACCCATTGAGTGTTATATCTTTCTGGTATCAGAGTTGCAAAGTTACGTTCAACAATTACTGGTAGCTTCATTGCTAAAGCTTCACTTATGCTACCAGGACCAGGTTTTCCAATAAAGAAAAAACCTAAACGCTGTTTCTCAAAATGAGTATCTATACTTCCATTCTCAAAAGGTAAACCGTCTCCATCATGAGTAATTGGCTGATAAAAGCGGGGATGAATCACCATTCCAGAAGTCTGAAAAATTTTCTCTGGTTTCACTCCCAACTCATGTGCTTGTTCAACAGCTTTTTTTGTACCGCAGACTACATGACTATTAATAGACGGTTCAATCCAAAATTCATGGGGACAATCAGCAAAATCAGTGAGTATAGTTACAAAAGGAGTTCCTGGCTTAGCTTTTTGTAAAGTTTCCCACACGATCCGATTATAAAGTGGTACTAAAGATACAACCAAGTCAGGATTTTGCTCCCACCAATAGCCTTGAAATATCTTAATAGAAGTTTTGTGAAAAAATTTAATTGCTAATTTGAAAAACCATATTAAAGGTGCTTGCAACCATGTCCAACCTTTTTTTAAGAAATAGTTCCAAAACTCATAAGCAGGAATACCAGAGAATGCTTTAAGTGGATCGATAAATTTATACTCAGTACTAGCTTCTTCTAAAATTTTATCTATATCTGTTATTTGAATTTCCCAAGGTATTTCCTCTTGCTTAATTATTGCAGACAGGGCGTGTAATGTTGCGTAATGACCACCTCCCATCCTAATTGTTAGGAAATTTATTTTTTGCTTTGTAGATATCTGAGTATCAAAAGTAACTGTCATTATTTTCCCCTCTAATACAAATTGCAGTCGATCGCAACCCTGTATGAAAACTTATAGTAAAGGCTATATGCAGCGATATTGCTTTTAGCCAATATAAAACCTTAAGACCTCTATATTTCGATTACATAAATTAAGTAAATAAATACTAACTATGTATCTCTCAACTATTTAAATGAAGCGGATTTAGGCAGAGTGTTGGATATAGAGAAACTAAGTTTATAACTAAATATGGAACCAAATATTCTAATTTAAAAGATTAGAAATTACGTACTCATAACAAAAAGTAAGGGTTTACGTAAAGCCTGACGACATAGCTAACATTGAAGGCATAAGTAAGCCTATCCGTTAGGGCTTATACTTCCCCATGGTCGGGTCGTTCCGGAGGTAAAACGTAGTCCATGTGTAAGTCCTGAAGATAAATAATTTACTACTAAAAAATATCTGCCGGGTCTGTAGAACGTAGTTGCTGAATTGTCAGAGTTCCAGAAGTAATACACATTGCGATTGTAGAAATAATCACAGTAAAAGCATTTTGAAAACTCATCATAATCGGTAACTTGGTAGCTTCCATTGCAAAATCATATAAACCTACAGATATAGCTATGCCAGGAATATAACCTAATACTGCTAAAATAAAAGCTTGTTGAAATACTACCATCAGTAAATATTTATTTTCATAACCTATAGCCTTAAGAGTTGCATAGGCAGTTAATTGCGTAGAAATATTACTGTAAAGAATTTGATAAACAATTACTATTCCTACGATGGATGCCATTGTTAACATGAGACTGAGAATAAAACCAATGGGTGTTCTAGTTGCCCAGTATTGTTTTTCATACTCAATAAAACCTTCTTTAGTAAAAATTTGAATATCATTAGGAAGATTAGTCCGCAAATCTTCTAAGATTTTCTGAGAATTTGCTCCTTCTTTGAGATCAATTACACCCACATCAATCATTTCTGCAGAACGACCGTTAGGAAAAATTCTAAAGAAAGTAGAGTCACTAACAATCAAGTTACCATCGACACCGAAAGATGGTCCTAAGCTAAATAATCCACCAACTCTGACTCTGTAACCTTTAACAGAGTCAAAAGGAAAAATCTCAACTATCTGTTCGGTATTCTCCTTTTCAAATCGTAGTGCAACGTTACCAAATTCTGGTCGTGAGTTGCGATCGAACAATACGACATCTGGAATCTTGATTTTATCTATATTCTGTTCAACTTCCGGCATATCCATAACAGGTTTACCAGGTTGAAAACCAATTACATATATAGAATATTTTTGACCTGTCTGAGGATTTTTAAATTTAGCAAATCCTAAATACATTGGACAAACAGCTTCTACTCCCTCAAACCCTAAAGCTTGATACAAGCGATTACGAAAGAAGCTTTGACTTGCAGTTAAAGACTTATACTGAGAACTAACTAAAAATAAATCTCCCCTCAAATTACGATGTACTTGAGTTGCGCTAGAGTAAAGAGCATCTTGAAAACCTAGCTGCATAAACATTAAAATTACCAGAAAAGCGATACCAGATATAGCAACAAGAGTACGAGCTTTATTACGAATTAGTTGCAGCCAAGCTACAGGGATTTTGAAGGTCATGATTAAAATCAGTTATCAGTTATTAGTTACTAAGTACTTTAATAAGTACTCCAGGCTGATTAGGCGATCGCTGATAATATGGGTAAAGCAAAATACTTACCCCTGCCTGGAAGACCCGTGAGGTGGTAGACTTTAGTAAGCTGGTCGCTTCCGGAATCTACTTATAACCTTGATAACTGTCCATTATTCGCTGTTGGCTATTTTAATGGCAACATCTACCTGTAAGTTAGTTAAGTTTGATAGTTTACGACTATCTTCAGAGTTATTGATTCTAATTTTTACGGGAATAATTCTGCGGTCGGTATCTGCGGCTGGATTCACGCTAAGAATATTCTGTTTATCGACTTGTAATCCAATTTGAGATACAGTTCCAGTTACGGTTCCAGAAAATGCAGAACTAGTGATATTGGCTTTCTGCCCTGTTTTTACTAAACTGATATCTGTTTGGTAAACTTCCGCTACCACATACATCTGAGATATTTTCCCTATTTCCAAAATTCCTTCAGTACCACTTACTTCCCCATTTTTGGTATGAATTTTTAAAACTGTACCGTTAATTGGTGATTTCAGATATGTTAAATCGTAATCTGCTCGTGCCTGTTTGACTGCAGTTTGAGCGCTTTTCAGTTCTGCTTGTGCTAGCTGAACATCAGCTGGACGAACTTGTTTGATGCTTTCTAATTTAGCTGTATATTCTTTAATTTGGTCTTGTAAAGTATTAACTGTCCTATTAAGATTGGCTTTAGCTTCTCTAAGTTGCTGTTGTGCTTTTTGATATTCTAAATTTTTACTATCAGCAAGAGACTCTGAAACTGCACCCTCTTTTAATAGTTTTTGATATCTATTATTTTCTAAAGAAGTGGTTGCAAGTTCAGCTTCTAAACGACCTACTGTTGCTTGTTGGGTAGCAATTTCTCCTTTTAGCTGTGCCGATAAACGAGCGATCGCGGCTTTTTGAGCATTGATATCTCCTTGTTTGGCTCCTGCTTCGACTTGTAGTAGTTTAGCTTGTGCTACAGCGACTTTATCCACAGCTTGCTGTAAAGCTGCATTAGTACGAGCATAATCTTCTAACCAAGCGACTATTTGTCCAGCCTTAACTTTATCACCTTCTTTTACTAATATTTTTTCTACTCGCACACCAGTCAAGGAACTTGGAGCGGATAATTTGAATATCTCTCCCTGGGGTTCAATTTTTCCTAAAGCGGTAACTGCAACTCTTACAGCTTTACTCTCTACTGAGTCAGACTTATTAGTTGCAGGAAAAAAGATGCGTGAGAAACCTACAAATAAGATGATTCCCGCAACGAAAGCGATCGCGCTAAGGGTTAACTTTTTGATCGTACCTTTTAAAATGATTTGCCGTTGATGAATAGATTTTATAGTCAACTGACTTTCTTGTTCTACTGCCATATTTTTATTCCAATTGTTATCAGCCTGGATATGCTCCCCAACAGTTATACCAGTCGATGACAATAGACTCATCCTAAGTTTAAGCGTCAATAGCCGATGGTAATTTTATTTCAACTTAAGATTTAGAATTTATCTGATTATTTTCTGATATTGATTACACAAGTTACTGGTATTTTTCAAAAAATACATCCACAGTAATTTGTTACCTCACCAATCCTAGGTGCATTAGCACCATTACACTCCACACAAAATTTTATAATTTTTGAAGCTATCGCGGTATTTAAATTTATATGCCGACGCTAAATAATTTCCACAAATTATGTAAAATACTATTTCAATGAAGCGCTAATATAAATGCCTTAATATTGGCAGCAAAGCCCATCTT
Source organism: Cyanobacteria bacterium P01_A01_bin.84 (assembly GCA_039030795.1). Lineage (GTDB taxonomy): Bacteria > Cyanobacteriota > Cyanobacteriia > Cyanobacteriales > Nostocaceae > JBCCDM01. The sequence goes on along the minus strand of JBCCDM010000079.1, from coordinate 391 downwards.
GCAATCATTAACTGCCTTCTGCAGTCTGTCAATCTTGTGAATACCTCCATGACAGCGACATTCTATGCAATCACTATTGTGGGTGCTCTTGAACACAGAATAAGTAGCTCTTCCTACTTCGCACGCGCAGTCTGGCATCTTATCTGTCAGAAGTTGTCTCTTGAGCTGCAGAAGCGGTACTTGCTTGTAGCCGAAAGTGTGGACAGTAGTTTGAAGACGCACATGCCAAAGAAAGAGGTATCATTGCAGAAGCAAATCTCAAAATCGCTTGTGCACGTTGGTCTGAAAGTCCGGTGCCTCCACCATTCTACTCCACAAGCTGTCACGGACTTGTCCGAAGCATTAGTTGCCACAGTCTCGTTTGCGCAGTCAGAGTATGCCAGGCACGAGT
>JBCCDM010000078.1:0-18488 GCA_039030795.1 Cyanobacteria bacterium P01_A01_bin.84 | reverse complement strand
CTTGAAATTTAAATAATCAATGTACTACACTGATGAATAAGTAGATATATGTGAGAGTGAAGTGAGAAATGTAATACCTAAGCAGTACTAGTTGGTTTTTTTGTCTGTATCAAGTATATAACTTCATTTTAACCCTACAGAGAATAAGGATATAAGGATATGGCGGTCCCTAAATTCCAAGAATTTTTGCAAACTCCCGACGCAATAAAGACACAGTTGTATTTTGGAAATACACCTCCGGAGGTAAAACCTCAACAAAAAAAGTCTAAGCAATCAATGGTGATGTTACCTCCTGTATTTTCTCACATGGACTTCCTGTTGATTCAAATATTATCTGAAACCGGACATGGTGAATTTCATGTCAGGATTGAGAGGAAAAATCATGAATTTGTTGTCTATCTGAATAGTCACCTTAGTCAGCGCTACTTTTTGGGTCAAAAAGAATCAGAGATGATGCAAGAGGCATACCAGCAAATAATCACAACTTGGAATAAATGGTGGTTATCCGATAATCACTTTTAGCTAGTACGGTACGGGGTAAATAAACCACTAATTTAGAATCAATTCCAAAATTACTGTCCAAGGATTTTGAGTTTTGAATCACCTTTAGCGATACTACCACCTTTTTAGTCTTGAACTAGAGTATAAGAGTTAGAGTGTCAGAGTTAGACCATAATTTTGATGAGAGGGAAAAGGCAATATTGGTACAAAATTCTCAGGGTTAATAAATCAAATTAAATATCTGCAAATAATGAGATATTGGGCTTTCGATAAATCAGGAGTTTACGAGCCGGTAAGTGTGATCGAACACTATCGGCTTTTTTATTACATACATAAATAAGGAGAATCCATCATGACAAGTAACAAATATAGTCTATTATTCCAACTAACCTTTCGAGCTATTAAATACTTTTTTTTAGCACTCATTGGTTTTGCGATCGCTTTTATTTTAGCCATAGGTTTAGGTAAAGCGGGTATAGCAATTTCTATTTTTCCTTTGGTTTTTGAAATCATCTATCGTATGGGGATAATTCTGTTGTGTTTAATCGCTATAACAATGTTGATTGAGTCATTACGATAGTCTATCTCAAGGTAAATTGCAGAGTTTCTTATTTAAGAGTTATTACAGCTATGGGAAGAGTTAGAGAGTAAAAAAAGAAACGGAAGAAGAATACAATATTCCCTATTTTATTCTTTCAGTTTCTCCATCTCTCCCATCTGCCTGATTCTCTTAAACAAAAAAAAAGCCTGGTATTTTTCCAGGCTCTATTTTTAACTAATTCAATTCCATCATAACTATGAAACGTCAAAAGATAAAGTTTTCTGAAACAATTAGCTACACTTTTGCTCGCTTGTCTACATATACAGGATACGCTATTTGTGTATTAGCTGTTTTCATATTTGTAGTTCATCAAGATCCAAAAGGGATAGACTTAGTCCCTGTAGCAAATTTGTTTTTTGAAGCAGCTAAAATTAGTGTGGGACTAGAAAAAGATACAAAAAATATAGAAAAAAATGCAGATAAACCTCTACATCGAAATTAAGCCTCTTTTGGTATAAAAGATAGCTTTTTTAGATCGAAAATAACTAGCTTCTTAAAATCCATTCCAATAACTCTCCATCGAAAAGTCTTGGTTCTTCAAATTGAGGAGTGTGACTGCTTTTTTCAAATATACAGATAGTTATGTCAGTAAACTTTTCCCTGATGTTGTTCCAAAGGTAAAAAGGAGGAATAAGATAGTCATAGCGACCAAGAGCTAAAAATACCGGAGCTTTCAACAATTCCAGATTTTTCGTAATATCGATATCTCGAAAGACTTCCCCCCAAACAAAATCGAACATGGTCATATTAACTTCGACATCTTCCCAAAGAGCTTTCCCATCATAATTGTAGTCATACCAGCTTTTAGGTGCCATCAAAAGACAGTAGGTGACAAAAGCACGTTTATTGGAAGCAGCTGCTATTTCCTCCGTTAAACGGTCAATATTTCGTGCCAATAAAGCTTTACGTTCCGGACAAACTGAATCCGATAAATATTGTTCAGCAGCTTTATTTCCTGCATCTGAAAAGTCTGGTGCTGCACCTATCAGAACTAAATGAGAAACTCGATCTCGATATTTATTAGCATATTCTAAAGCTATGAAAGCGTGACCAGAATGTCCAATCATAATGAACTGGTCAAAATCCAATTCTTCTCTAAATAACTCTATATCATCTACTAGCAGATTAAGTTTATACTTATCTTTATTTTGACAATTATTTTTAGGAGCAAATCCACGATGGTCAATGAATGCAATTTTTAACTGACTGCGAAGTTCTTTGGAAAAGGTACGAGGATAATAAATTGAACTACCAACAACAATCGTTGGTATACCTTCCCCCTCAACCAAATATTGCAGCTTGAAACCATCCGAAATTATATAACCTTTCATCAAAACCTCCGTATTTAGGAGAAAAGGAAACTATAAGAACTTTAATTAAAAATTTTTTACGAATATTGTAGGTTGGGTTGAGGTACGAAACCCAACATTAGTACAGGTTCTTGCAAGGTGGAACTGAATTAATGCAGGAATTCCCACCTTGTGGGTTGCTCATAAGTAATTTACAGGTATGATTAAAAAAGTTATGCAACTTATTTTTACATAGCTCCTTAGCTAGATGTTGATTTTAGCTCACCCGATACTGGAGCAGTAAAACGCCATTTCCATAGACTTTTCTTTCGATAAGTTCAAGAGCAGTTTGCTCAATTGTTTGAGCTAATAATGGAATACCCGAACCGATCAAAAAGGGATTTACCTTCAGGATTATCTCATCAATCAAATTCTCATTGAAAAGAGTTGTAGCTAAATCCGCACCACCACACAACCAGATATCTTTACCGGTATGATTTTTCAAATCTTTAACAAATCTTACAGTATCAGAGGAAACCAGTTCCACATTTTCATCAAGACTTTCTTCCATATTGCGGGAAAACAAATACTGTCTCATGTGTGGATAAGGGTTAGTAACACCTATATTTGACCCCACCTCATAGGTTTTACGTCCCATTAAAACCGTATCAAAACACTTATTTTCTGCATAAATACCCAATACATCCCGAAAGTGTGCAGGAAAAGTTTCGGGAAAAGATTTGGCTAAGTCTAGAATATGCTCACCTTCCATGAGAAAGCCATCAAATGAGCCATCTTCATGAGCAATAAACCCATCAACACTACAAGCTATATAATATTTTAGTTGACGCATAGAAAATTTCTTTTCGGGAGTGGGTATTTATTCTAGAATAACGAATGTAAAAAAAATAAGTAATCAGGCAAAATGATTTATTACTTTATATTTTATATTTAGCTATTTATACGTATAGATACAAGATTTGAGTCTTCACATTATGAATGTAGGAGACATCTAATGCGATCGCAGAACTATAATTACTCATAAGCGATCGCACATAGATGCTATTGAGACATCGCTCTCCCCATATATTCATAAACAGCGCTATCCACTGCTCCCTGACTTGCAGTTTCCACACCTTCTTGTTGATACATAGTATTCAGAGATTGATTTATCTCCGGATTTCCACCCGTAAACGCACTAATTAATTCCTTCCAACGTCGAGCGATCGCTTGCACGGGTTCGCTAGCTGGATCCGTTCCTTTTTCCATCTCTACACGGGCTCTAGCGATTAATTCTTGCCACTCTTGCTCAAACCCTCGATCTGTTCATCACCAAAGGATTCGCGACGTTCTTTAAGAGTTTCAAGTTGTTCGGGAGTATAATATTTTTCAAACATGGTAATAGCCTCAATAGTTTGGATTAAGTCCTCAACACTTACTGATTGTGTCGAATGTGAATTTATAGTTTCTAATCGATTTAGCAGTTTATGGGACAGGTCAATTTGTTCCCGTAACCGCGTAATATGAAGTTCAATTGTCCGATGCAGCGAAAAATTTAGATTTTGCAGACATTCTCGAATTTCCCCAAGGGAAAAACCAAGTTGTCGTAGGGACATAATTTGCTGTAACCGGACAATATCTGTATCTGAATACAAACGGTAATCTGCATCCGTACGTTTTGAGGGGGATAATAATCCAATCTCATCGTAATAATGCAGAGTCCGAACCGAAATACCCGTTAATTTAGCCAGTTCCCCGACCTTCATAGCGGTATATTGCATAGTCATAACTCTAAATCCTCAAATAAATTCTCAGAGAAATATGTAGAACTTACGCGAAAACTTAAAGTAGGAGGTACGATATTCAGCACTTTTATCTTGATTTTTCTGTCACCCAAATTGCGATAAGCGGGAGCTTTAACTTCGTTATCGCAATTAAGGGAGAATAATTTATAAAGGTCTGAAACCAAGTATTTATCTTGATACACAATATCGTTATTTTGTCTAGTGCATAAGTCCTAATATGTTCAATAATTTGATGTTAGAGCCTGACGTTACGTTAGGGTCAAGGGTTTAATTAGATTTTTTTGAATAATTTTTTAAACTCTGGTGAAATCAGCTATTATAAATCAAAAAACTGTTATCAAATATATCTCTATCCAGTAAAAAAAGACTATGAATGGACTGGATAATTTTAGTAAAAAGGAATACTTTGTATTGTTAATTACTCTTTCTGAGTTAAAGAGTGAAAATTTGAATGATGATGAACGAGAACATTTAGAACAAATTACTTCTAACCTTTCTGTTGTAGATAATCGCTGAGATTTTGTTAGGGAAAATTTGCTATTTATTATCTCTAATAATTTAATACGGTTCAGTTAGGAATATTATAAGTTTTTAGTTTTTCGATTATAAGTTTTTATTTTATGAATAAGATTATTTACCCCAAACTAAATTTGTTTTTATACGATATACGGGATCAATTGGGACAGAGTAAGGAAGAATTTACCGAAAATCAAGAATATTTTAAGCAAAAGTTACCATAGACTTTAAGTGCATCTATATCCTCTCATGACAAGGGTTTTAATGTAGAATATGGCGAATTGCTTGGTTCTCAAAAAATTGAGAAATTTACTAGTAAAAATAAGACTTATGAAGGATACTATTATCCTGTACGGATGAATGATATCTATGGACTTTTGTTAGATTGTTCAGTTAATGACAAAATTAGTCCTCAATCTGTTAGTTGTTTAAAAGAATTGAGAAGAGAGGTAGAAAAGAAACTTCAGGGTAATAGGTATAGTATTGGACAAACGTGGATGGTCTTGGGTTGTTTACCAGAAGATTATCTAGTAGAAAATGATATTTCTGGTACTCTCGATATTGCTTATAAATGTTATGAAAATTTGATGCCTAGGAGAAATCCCGAAAACGATTATCAAGGTGATGGTAGTATCTTAGGAGGGAGGCTGTTTGAATTTTGGCATCACGAATTTATGACTTTCACCCTGGTCTAGAATTGTTGGAAGTGCTAATAGAAACAATTCAAGCTACTGTTACTCTTAGACAAGCAGAAAGTGATGGTGCATAGCACCCACCGTAGGTGATCGCAAGTTCAATACAACGATTCGGACATGGGGTTGGGGTTTAGCGATCGCTTCTGTTTTTGTTTCTATTGTTTCTTCGAGTATTGGTGAAGTCAGCATTGATAAAAAAACTTTACCGTTTAAAAATTATCTCACTTATATCTTCCCTGATTTGTACGATGGATGGGTCACATCAGTTTATATATTCTTTATAAATATTATCAGTTTTAGCATTAGCTTACTTTTAGCTCTAGCTGTATGGTATCTATTTCAAAATTTTTTGAGCCTTTTGGGTAGATTGTGGAGACTGAAAAATAGAAAACGATAAGACATGACTTACGCTAAAGCAAGATAATTCCGCCATGATGTTTGGGTATAAGTCAACCAATTTATACCCTTTTATTCATTAATGCAACAAAGCCGAGTAATCCTGTAGAATTGCTGTAATTAACCCAAGAGTTAAAAAGCTATTGATACAGCCATTTATAATGAAATAATATGACTCCTCGAAAACCATTCACTAGTAAAAATCTTGGCAATAAAAAGTTTAAATCTATACTTCTAATTATTTTCGCGGGGATAACAGGTTTTATTTTATCTATTGTTGGATACTTTTATATTCCCCGTCCCCTACCAGCAAAACCATCGTCATTTCAACTCATAGCTCATCGTGGGGTTCATCAAACCTTCCATAAAGAAAACCTGAATAATGATACTTGCACCGCTCAAATTATTTATCCACCCACACACAACTTTCTAGAAAATACTATCCCCTCAATTCGGGAAGCATTTAAGTATGGTGCAGATATGGTCGAAATTGATATACATCCAACTACCGATAATCAACTAGCTGTCTTTCACGATTGGACTATCGATTGTAGAACTAATGGGAAAGGAATTACCCACGAACAAAGTATGAAAGCTTTGAAAAAACTTGATATCGGATACGGTTATACCCCAGATAATGGTAAAACATTTCCATTTCGCGGTAAAGCTGTAGGATTAATGCCGACATTTGATGAAATTATCCAAGAGTTTCCCTATAAAAAATTTTTAGTGGACCAAAAAGATCGCTTTGATAAAACTATCAATTTATTAGCAAATTCCTTAACAAAATATCCTACAACCCAACGTCAAAATATATACTTATTTTCAGCAGAAGAAAAATATCAACTTTTAAAAAAACAAGTACCACAGGTACAAAAACTTTTTCCAACACGAAAAGAAACCAAAGATTGTATACCTCAATATTTAACTATGCTGTTTTCTGGAGAGGTTTCTAAAACTTGTAGCAAGTATGCTTTTGGAGTACCAACATCTTACTTAAAATATATTCCGGGGTGGTCTTCCAATCTTTTTCTTACCAAAGTACGAGAAGCGGGACTAAAATTTTATGTGATTGAAGTGGATACAAAAGAAGATTGGGAAAAAGTAAAAAATGTACCCCTTGATGGAATTGTTACAAATCGAATTGAATTAATTGCACCGTTATATAAGAAGAATCAAACATGACCCCCTGGTTTCGCTACACATCTTACACTTGTACTTTTAACCAGCAAGCACATTTTATAACCATAAGGGCACAAAGCTTTTAGCGAACCGATAAAAGCTTTGTGCTTTTCCCTGTTCAAGAGGGATATACTGCAAATGGGTAAAGGAACTTCGGGCAAAATTTGGACTATCAGAGTGAAAGTTTTTTGGACAAAAACAGCTGTAGAAAATCTCTCCGCAATTTATACTTACATTGCCCAAAACTCACCCCAGTATGCAGCCAGAATTGCTGACCGTATAACCAGACGTTCCGAGCAATTAGCTAATTTTCCTATGTCTGGTCGAATTGTACCAGAGTTTGAAACGGAGAAAATTCGAGAAGTGATTGAAGGTTCATATAGAATAATTTACTACATCAAGTCAGGAACAAATAGATGTGCTTGCTGTTATACATGGGGCACAAGAAATTATATCTAATTCAGAAGAATAGTCATCACATAAGAACCCAGAATAGTTTCACTGTGCAAAATCTATTCCAATACAGTTTTTGTTAAGAATATTGTAGATTGGATAGGGCGTTAAAATGATTGTTGATTGACCTATGCTTCTATCTCTATCAACATTTGCTTTGGATTAAAAATGCTTCCTTCTAAACGAGTTTACTTTTTATTGGCTTTGGGAATTCTGATATTTCCAGCTTTGGGTATATTTATAGATATTCGTTATGGTACATTACTGGCTTTAATATTTGACGGTGTAATACTGGCACTAACCTTTATAGATAGTTTATTAACGCGTCGTCAACGAGTTGATGTCTCCAGGGACTTAGAACCACGTTTATCTATTGGTCGAGATAACCCCGTATTACTAAAAGTAAAATCAAAAAACTCTCAAGCATTAATCAAAATATGTGATTACTATCCTCATAAATTTGATGTTTCCCAATCTCTTCTCAAAGCCGTTATCCCAGCCAATAGTACTAAAGATATCAGCTATACGGTCAAACCACTAAATCGAGGTGAATACAACTGGGGAAAGATTCAAGTTAGACAGCTTGGTAATTGGGGGTTAGCTTGGGATAACTGGACTATACCAGCAGAAACTAAAATTAAAGTATATCCAGATCTAGTTGGTTTGCGATCGCTTTCAATTAAATTAACTTTGGAATCCTCTGGTTCTATGCGTCAATTTCGTCGTCAGGGGATTGGGACTGAGTTTGCGGAATTACGCAACTATCGTACTGGTGATGATTTACGTTTGATTGATTGGAAAGCTACTGCTAGAAGGTTGGGTGTAAATGAAAACTCTAGTCCACTAGTAAAAGTACTGGATCCAGATAACGAACAAACCCTAATGATTTTACTAGACCGGGGTAGATTGATGACCGCTCAGGTTGACGGATTGCAGCGCTTTGACTGGGGTTTAAATGCTACTCTTGCCTTAGCTTTAGCAGGTTTAAAAAGAGGCGATCGCGTGGGGGTTGGTGTATTTGATAGACAAATAAACACTTGGATACCTCCAGAAAGAGGACAGTACCACCTCAATACTTTAATTGATAAATTAACACCAGTACAACCAGTATTATTAGAATCAGATTATCTAAATGCAGTAACTAAAGTTGTTCAGCAATATACCAGACGTTGCTTAGTAGTTGTAATTACTGACATAGTAGATGTAACTGCATCTGCCGAACTATTAGCTTCATTAATGAGATTAACTCCTAGATATCTACCATTCTGTGTTTGTTTGCGCGACCCCTTAGTTGATAATTTAGCCCATACTTTTACACCAAATGTGACCCAAGCTTACACTCGCGCAGTGTCATTAGATTTACTTGCACAGAGACAGGTTGCATTTGCCAAGTTAAAGCAAAAAGGTGTACTAGTACTCGATGCACCAGCAAATAAAATTACTGAACAATTGATTGATAGATATTTACAACTCAAAGCCAGAAATTTAATTTAATACACCAATCACCAATCCTATCAAGTCCGCTTAATTAGTTACGATATAACGCTATTGAAAAGATGGTAGTGCTACTTATTACTCCTTAATTCTAACTTGCACATTTTATAACCCTGGTATATCAAGGGTTTTAGAATTTATCGAAAAATGTACAAGTTTCATTTGTTGCAAGGTGGAGTTGAATTTTGAATTTTGAATTTCCACCTTGTGGGTCGCTCATTACTTAGTCCCCACAGATATGACAACTGTTTAACAGGACATAATATCACCCATTCCCAACTTTCGGTTTGCGCCGACAATAAACAACTAAAATCATAAACAATACTAAGCCTGTTAAGTATTTAACCTGATTAGGAATTAAAGGACTAGGAGAGAAAAACCCTTCAATTGTACCAGCAATAACTAACATTGGTACAATACCAAACACCAACTGTACGGCTTGAGAACCGTATAATTTTAACGCTTCAGTTCGACGGTATTTACCAGGGAATAAAATCGCTCTTGCAATTAAAAAACCCGCACCCCCAGCAAGAAAGATTGCAGGTAACTCTAGGGAACCATGGGGAAATACAAAAGCCCAAAATGGGTATGCAAGATTATTTTGTCCCACTAAAGTGGCAATCCCACCAATATGTAAACCGTTATATATCATTAAAAATACTGTATATGCACCAGCCGTAATACCCCCAGCAACCGCACCAAACGAAACAGAAAGATTATTAGTCATAATTTTACTAGAAGCAAGGGGTTCAACACCAACAATCGAACCCATCCAAAGCTTTCCTTCATCCCGCACCATCGTAATCAAAGACTCAGGAGCGATCGCGTTAATAAACATTGGGTCTTGCCAAGCATACCACCAAGCAATTAATGCTCCCAACATGAATATGGCAGTAGCAGCAAACGTATACATAGAGGTTTCACGTACAACTCTAGGAAAACCCCAGCGATAAAAATTTACTAAAGCGACCCATTCTTGTCGTCGAGAACCTTGATAAATCTGCGTATATCCACGGGTAGTCAGAGATTGTAAATTGTAAACTACAGTATTTCCGACTTGATTAGTACGCGCTCTAGCTAAATCTGCTGCAACCGAGCGATATAAACTAGCTAACTCTCTAATTTCTTCAGAGTTTAAAGATTTTAATCCTTTCTTCTCTACCTGTCGTATTAAAGCATCTAACCGTCGCCAATTTGGTTCTCTACGTCCAATCCAACGTTTAATATTCATAAAATTTGGGAACACTACGTATAACTTAGCTTAAGATAGCCCAAAGAACGCGTTGTATTTTTTACCATTTTACTCATGAGCGGAAGTTTTAATTCTCCTACTCCAGTGCAATCTCTTAGTGTTGGTAATGTTGTTAGTACTGCCTTACGATTATATCGTTCTCATTTAAAGCGTTATTTTGGCATTTCCTTAAAAGCAGTTTTATGGTTCTTAGTTCCTATTTATGGTTGGGCTAAGTTTTATATGCTCAACGCTACTATTTCTCGATTAGCATACCAAGAATTGATTAACAAACCAGAAAGTGTTACCGAAGCCCAAAATCAAAATAATGATAAGTTTTGGGGATTTTGGTTAGCACAGTTTCTTGTAGGGTTAATTTTATTTGGGGTTAATCTGGGTACATCAATTGTGCAACTTACCGTTATTGGGATCCTAGGGGCAATTTTAGGACAGGGTGGTCAAGATGGTGGTAACTTTGGGGTATTGATAATATCCCTAATTAACATTTTACTAAGCGTGCTTGGTTATGGTGTTTACCTATGGTTTTACGCCAGAGTTTTTATTCCTGAACTACCATTATCTATAGAAGATGAAATAGATGCTAGCGAATCAATTAGTAGAAGTTGGGATCTGACTAAAGGAAACGTGTTTAGACTACAGTTAGTAGTAATAGTTGCGGTTTTAATTTCCTTACCTTTGTACGTCATTGCTTTTGTGCCATTTTTCTTTTCTATAGTCTATTTTTCAGCTGCGATCGCTTCAATTACAGCGAATTCGACTGGGGGTGAAACGACCATAGCAGTTGCTCTAGCTTTGATGGGTGTAGGAGTATTATTACTTATCATAGTCAGCTTGTTGGCTGCTCCATTTTGGCAAGCTCTGAAAGCGGTGCTTTATTATGACTTGCGTAGTCGTCAAGAAGGATTAGATTTACAATTTAGCGATAGATAATTTTTCCTTAGTACATTACCAGGTAAATAAACTATTTCTTTTCAATCGAGTAAGTACTTATGTATATGAGAACTTTGAATTTTCTTTGTCCTTCCTATACAGTGTCTGTTACGACTGAGATAGTAACTGTAGGGTATTGTGAATTGTGTATTTCGTCTTGCAGTAATAGGAGCGGGATATCGTCACATCATAAAAACTTTTACTCACCTAAAGATAAAAAGTAAGAATATTTGTTTTACTATTTTCCGCCCTATCCATGAAATTCTTCAATAAAATCACATTACAAACCCCCGAAAGTGTCGATATCGAATTATTCTTAGCAGGAATTGGTAACAGAGCATTGGCTGTGTTAATTGATTCTTTTGTAATTACAGTCGCTTGGATAATTCTTCAGTTCATGTGGGCAATATTTTCCTATTTGCTCATTGAGTCCTTTGGCAATACTTTCAATGCTAATGGCACTTTAAGATTATGGTTACAAGCTATATTAATAATTATTGTTTTTCTACTCTACCAAGGTTATTTCATTGTCTTTGAAACTATATGGCAGGGTAAAACTCCAGGTAAACGCTTTGCTAATATTCAAGTAATTCGAGATGATGGCAGACCAGTTGGTTTACAACAAACAGCTTTACGGGGTTTGCTCAGACCCATTGACGATATTCTTTTCTTAGGTGCTATTTTTATTTTTTTCAATAAACGTGAAAAACGATTGGGGGATTGGGTCGCAGGTACATTAGTTGTACAAACTCAAAAACCCACAAAATCAGTCAATATAAAGGTTTCAGATAATGCTCAAGATTTGGTAGACTTACTAAATCAAACAGCAAACATATCCGCAATTTTACCAGACGATTTTGCTATCATTTGTGAATATTTACAAAGACGCAATAACATGACGAAAAAAGCTAGGGGTAATTTAAGTTTAAGATTAGCCAAACAAATTCAGGGTATTACTAATCTTGAGAATATACCGGAATCCATAAATTATGATACTTTCTTAGAAGCTGTATATTTAGCTTATAAAGGTCAGTCTTCTATTTGATAAAAAGCTTTTTCATCATATCTCATTTCCCGCAGAGGTCTAATATAATTTTTGGAAAACTCAACTATTTTTCCCACCTTTGTTTACCGTAAATAAATTGAGAAGTTTCTCCTAAATCTTGACCGCGTTTCCATAAGTGCATTCCTAGATTAAGCTGGTCTAATTCCCATCCCTTGAGTGCATTGAGAACATGGTGGTCATGTTCAACAAGAGCATCAGCTAATGCGATCGCGTTATTAGCAGCTTTTGATACACTTGCTGCTGTATGGGGACGGGGAATAAATGCTGCATCTCCCAACAAAGCGATACGCTCGAATTCCATCTTAGGTACCCCCAAGTCTAGAATTGCCTGTACAAAGGGTTTTTTAGTTGCTGCGATTAGTTTTTGAAAAGGGTAAACTAAAACACACTCAGCATATTGTCGCATCTCTTTTTCAATATCATTCCCCATCATCCCTGGAGGAATTGAATAATCACGACGTTTGCCATTTTTATCAGTCAAAACCTGGGGTAATTCTGTAGTTTCATCATAATTGACATACCAAACCCAGTTAAAACGTCTTTCTCCAGGTACTAAAGATTCATTTTCCCCTGGAATTACATATTGAAGAATATGGGAATTAGGAAATTGATAAAAAACGAATCTTTCGGTCATAATAGCCGCCGTTTCTGGATCTAGTTCCCCCTCATCTACTAATCCCCGAAAGCCAACATAACCAGCGTACATAGGCTCATAGGTCGGCAATAAAATTTGTCGAACAGTTGAACTAACTCCATCTGCACCAACTAATAATTCTCCCGTTGCTTTAGTACCATCAGCAAAAATCGCGGTAACTTGTTCGTCATCCTGTTGAAGATCGATCAGGCATTTTCCTTGATGATAATGCCGATCGGGGAAATGTCGTCTCAAAGAATTGTAGAGAGAATTCCAGGAAGTTAGAGTTTGAAGCATCGGCATTGCTTGAATACTACCGTTGCGCTGTAAATAATACCGTTCTTTGGCTATTACACCTAAATTTTGATGAGAAATACCAGCCCGATCAAACGCTTCAACTACATCCGGTTGTAAAACTACTCCACCTCCCCGACTGCTTAGGGTCTGGGAAGAGCGTTCGTAAATATCTACCTGCCAGCCAATAGAACGCAGTAAAACTCCCACAAATAACCCAGCCAGAGAACCACCAATAACTATTACTCGACGCTCTGTATTTATATTCATTTGGTTTCCTCTAAATACTTGTTTAAAACTCCCATGCCTATAAGACGCGGAATAGAAAACGAATTTACCATTGCTAGTGTTGGTAACGCGATCGCTCAAATATATGAGTGCACTAATATGCAAATCCTATGAGGGGAGGGCATTTTGTAAAGCAACTAAAAAGACTTCTGCTGATTGACCACCAACAATAATTTCTTGACCGATTTTGATAGTAGGTACGCCGTTAATTCCCTGAATAGCAGACTGTTTTTCTAACTCTCGAACTTCCTGTACCCCTGCATCAGTATGAAGAAAATCTTCGGCTTTTTCTTTGTTGATTCCGATATCATCCCCCAGTTGAGCCAGAGTTTTGATATCCGTAATATCTTTCCCTTCAGTAAAATAAGCCTTGAAAATGCGTGTAGCCATCTCAGATGCTAAATTTGAGCAGGCAGCCAACCAAGTCAGACGATGGACTTTGAGTGTGTTAGGAGTCTTTTTCATTAGATCGTAACGAAAGTTAATCCCATCATCCTTAGTTGCTTGAATCGTTTTAGCATCAAGTTGTTGAGAATATTCCCAACTACCAAATTTGCCAGTGCGATAAGTTTTACGCTCCATTCCAGCTTCTGGCATAGTAGGATTTAGCTCGTAGGGATACCAAATCTGTTTAATATCGATATTAGTATCTAGCTGCTTTATCGCTCTATTAAGCCGTGTTTCTGCAACTAAACACCAAGGACAAATAAAGTCTGAAGTGATTTCAATATTTAAAGTCATCTTAATCTATTTATTGTCGTATACTTAATTTTATAAAGTTTTTTAATCAATATAAATAGATATAATAAGGCATTTTGCTATATAAACTTAATCTAAAAAAGTATAAAAGGTATTTAACCTAATTAAATTAAGATTATGAATATTCAACTACAAAAGCTATTGGATAAGACAAGTTGGCAAATTCTCGCTATTTTGCAAGAAAATGCCCGTATTCCCTTCAAGGAATTAGGAAAACAGGTAGGTCTTTCCGCACCAGCAGTAGCAGAGCGAGTACATCGTTTAGAAGAAGTAGGAGCGATCGCCCGTTATCGTGCAGAATTAGACTTAGAAAAACTTGGATTGTCAATTACAGCATTCGTTACTCTGAAATCTTTTGGACATAGCTGTGAGGAGGTTCGCTCTCTTCTAAACGAACGTCCAGAAGTTCAGTCCTGTTATCGCATCACGGGTAGCGATCATTATTTAGCTAAAGTATCAGTTACGAATGTCCGTCATTTAGAACAATTCTTAGATCGCTTTATTCCTTATGCAAGCATTACCACTTCCATCGTGCTTTCTGCCCCCTTTGTTGAGCGAGCAGTTAATCATGATATCTTCCAATAATGTAATAACTATTAAAAAATCGTTTTGTATTAATGTTGCCAACTTGTATTGGCATAATTTGCCTAGGGCATATATATTTATATAAAAATTGATACTACTGTCTATCAATATGAGAAATTTGCCTATCCCTTAAGATCAAATCTTTCTATAAAACCTTTAATCACTCGAACAATTCTCAACATTAGTACAAAGTCTCAGCCAAATTAGTTGCCTTGAATACATCTATAACTAAAACAGAAAAAAACTTGAATCATCTTATTGATATCGCCAATCGATTTAAGCCTACAGGCAAGGTGACAAATATCCAAGAATTTGGCAGTGGTAATATCAATCGTACTTTTTTAATCACCTTAGATGATTCAGAAGAAAAGCACTATATTCTCCAACGTATTAATACCGAGGTATTTCGTCAGCCAGAACTCGTCATGGAAAACATGAGTTACTTTAGTAACCATGTTTCTCAACGTTTAAAAAATCTCTCTCTTCCTCCAGAACGTCGCTGGGAAGTTCCCAGGATACTGCTCACACAAGAGAAAAAAAATCATTGGGTTGATACTGACGGCTCATTTTGGCGTGCGATCGCTTTTATTGATACTGCCCAAACTTTTGATACCATACAGAATAGTAAACACGCTCATGAAGTCGGCTATGCATTAGGTATGTTTCATAACCTAATTAGCGACCTACCCCCCGAAAATCTCGCTGATACCCTGCCAGGTTTTCATATTACTCCTAACTACCTGCAAGAATATAATCAAGTACTTGCTAAAACATCTGTAAGTAACTCACCTGAAGTAAAATATTGTTTGCAATTTATAAATCAACGTCAAACTTGGGCACACGTCTTAGAAAATGCAGTTATGAGGGAAGATTTGCACTTACGTCCCATTCACGGCGACCCAAAAGTAAATAATGTCATGATAGATACTTTTACAGGACTTGGGATCAGTATTATTGATTTAGACACTGTAAAACCTGGACTAATTCACTACGATATCGGGGACTGTCTCCGTTCTGGCTGCAATTCTCTAGGAGAAGAAACTCAAGATTGGGAACAAATAAGTTTTGATACTGACATATGTAAGGCTATCTTAGAAGGGTATCTTCCTATTTCTTCCTGTTTTCTGGATAAAAACGACTACAAATATATCTACGATGGTATCCGTCTAATAGCTTTTGAATTAGGGTTAAGATTCTTCACCGATTATTTAGCAGGTAATATTTACTTTAAAACCAAATATCGAGAACACAATCTTGCCAGAGCTTTAGTACAATTTAAGCTTACACAGAGTATAGAATCAAAGGAAAATGCTATTCGTACAATTATTCAGGAAGTGGAATGATGAAAATACAGTAAATCCAATTTGCATTGCTGGGCAATAACTTTTGTATATAACTGCAAGCCCAAAATAAATCTCTCCTATATTTAGCATTTAGCACAGCTATTTACTATAACAGGGAAAAATCCCAAAATGTACTGATACCTTTGTTGACACTGACTTGCGGAATTTCTCCTCCATGAACCAGCAGACTTTCTCCTTGCAACCATTTAGGAATTTACGACGAGCAAAGCAATTATTCCTCGCTCCCGAAATTAAAATAACGGGTGCGATCGCTCGAGATCACAATCTTTTAGATATTAATTATTTGCTTCAAGGGGATTTGACAAAAATTGAGATCCCCAAAGTCGCAGAGATACTAACTCGTAAAAACGAGCTTTGGGAAACAACCTGTTTTGAATTTTTTCTTGGCATCAAAAATTCTTTACGCTACTGGGAATTTAATCTTTCTCCTGCTGGACATTGGAATATCTATAAATTTAACGGTTATCGTCAAGGTATGCAAGAAGAAACAAAAATCACATCCCTTCCTTTTAAGGTCGAAAATCAGTTAGATACCTTCTCCTTGAAACTACAATTAGACTTAGATAAGTTAGTCCCAATAAAACAGAGATTAAATATTGCTATTTCTGCTGTCGTTAAAGATAAAAACAAAAATATTAGTTATTGGGCTTTAAAACACTGTGGAGAAGTTGCAGATTTTCATTTACGAGATAGTTTTACCATTGAAGTCTAACTTATGAAGTGAACTATCTACACTGACGAAAGCGTTATAGTGCAGGTTTCCCAATTCACAGGGGATAGCTTTTAAATCCGTAGTTTAATTGGTCTTACATTCCCTCCAAAAGCAGGAGTCCTGGTTCCCAAGACCCAAACTTTTTCTTGCAACACTTAACTTTGAGCTTGGTTTTCTCTTATCTCTTAATTTGCACCTGTAAGTATAAATAGTTAAATAGAAAATTAATGGTAATTAAAGTAACTTTTTTATAAGCACTTCTTTAGTCCTCTTTTAGAAAACTTTGTTTATAAACCTGGGACTTTCAGTCCCAGGTGATTGGGATTACTTGATTTAAATTACTATAATTTTGAATACAGATTTTTTAAAAACATTCCTGTAAACTCTACAAGAATTTTGAATTCCCCTCTATGGTTCATAGCAGGCTTCTTGACGCTAGGGATGTCAACAAGCAAGAATAAGCAACATAATTATTTATTTCACGTCCTTGATTTTAACCAGCCTTAAGCTACAATATTTGCCCAATATGAATACTGCTACTAAATTAATCTACTTATACAGCAGTCCTAAAATCTGGTATGAATAACCAGCATTAGACCTCTCCCAGATAATTAACCTTAAATCTTTATGATTACTAGGCTAACACTTAATTTCCGGAGATGTTTATTGTAGGAACCTTGTCATGCTAGGTCTTTACAATAGTATTTAATTTTCACAAATTCACAAATTAATAAATGATCTAGGGTTGCCATATTATATGTAGATAAAAACTGATCCAATAGTTTAAAATGGTTTAAAAACAGTGAGACCGCGAGCAGAAGAAAGCTTAGAACTAAGATGGATAGGAAGATTAGGAGCAGCAATATTACTTACAGGACAAGTATGGCTGCACTTAATCCAAGGCAAAGTCTGCCACCGTAAAATTATGGAGCATATGGTTAAAGTTGGTCCGGCTTCCATATCTCCAGTAATATTGGTAAACACTTGCGCAGGAATGATTTTTACAATTCAGACAGCTAGAGAATTACAGCACTTTGGTGCAGCTAGTAGTGTCGGAGGAGCTTTCGCTTTAGCTTTTTGTCGAGAACTAGCACCGATACTAAGTGCTAGTATTATCGCCGGACAGGTAGGTTCTAGTTTTGCTGCCGAAATTGGTGCAATGCAAGTTACAGAGCAAATAGATGCTCTTTATATGCTTAGAACAGATCCGATTGATTATTTGGTTCTACCTAGAGTTATTGCTTGTTGCTTGATGTTACCAATAGTAACTATGATTGCTTTAGTTACAGGTATTGCAGGGGGAATTTTTGCCGCTCAGCAATTTTATCAAATATCTCCAGCAACTTTTTTGGAGTCGGTAAGAAATTTTCTAGAACCGTCTGATATGTTAATAGTAGTCTTTAAAGGATTTATTTTTGGCACTTTAGTTGCCGTGATTGGTTGTAGCTGGGGATTAACTACTAAAGGAGGAGTAAAACAAGTAGGAGCTTCCGCCACAGCAGCAGTTGTAACCGCTTGGATATGTATTTTCGTGATTGACTTTTTTATCTCAGTATTCCTGCTTTCGCGAAGGCCCACACCATGGTGGAGAAACCTTGGGCGTCGAACTCGGTCAACCGCGATCGAGCTGCGTAGGCAATCCCGTTGAAGAAGAAGCACGCATGGACGCCAG
>JBCCDM010000077.1:0-18488 GCA_039030795.1 Cyanobacteria bacterium P01_A01_bin.84 | reverse complement strand
TTAAGTGTTTTTGGTAGAATGTTGGTATCATTATCAATAGATAGGTTTTATTGCAAATCAAAGACCTATCTTTTTTTACCATAAAATGTTGTCTGCTTTACATATCAAGGATTTGAGGCTGTATCGTCGCCCCTTCAGCAGCTTGGGTTGCTGCAAACTGTCAAGATGATTCTAGATTGTTGCGTGGTAAAGCATTGAAAGACGCGAATATTTGGGCTGCGGATAAAAGTTTAAGCAAGCAAGATTATCAGTTTTTAAATGCTAGTCAGGAATTAGAAAAACAAGAAATAGCTACCGCTTTATCTCTTCAAGAAGAAGAAAGTCGTATATTAGCACAAGCTAACGATACTTTAACTACGGCACAATATAAAGCTAAACAGCAAACTCGTATCGGTGGTGGTGTTTTGATTTGTTCAGTTATTGGAGCCACGATTGCTTTTATAGGAGCAAATCATCAATTACAAGAAGCTCAAGAAGGTACGAAATTAGAACGAGCGGGAGTTACAGCATTAAAACAGTTTGAAACCAAACAAATCGAATCTTTAGTAACAGCAATGGATGCGGGACAAAGGTTGAAAAAACTAGTGAAAGATGGACGTTCTCTAGAAAATTATCCCGCTACCAGTCCGCTGTTTGCTTTGCAAACAATAACCAATAATATCCGCGAATTTCAGCAATTTGTAGCTCATCAAGGCAATATTGCAAGTGTAAATTGGAGCCATGATGGAAAGTATGTTCTCACTGCTTCCACAGATAAAACTGCTCGAATTTGGAATTTGTCAGGTAAGTTGATTGTAGAACTAAGAGGACATCAAGGAGGAGTATATAGTGCTAGCTTTAGTAGGACTATATCTTTACTGGTAGCAAAGCAGTGGAACTTGAGGAAAAGTTTTTGAAGCGTCTCGAAAGTGGAATTCCTCAAGCGCAGGTTCAACAACTCAAAGAATATTTGGAAGCCATAAGGGACTTGCAGAAATTAGAATTGAAGCCACAGATTACAAGAAATAAAACTTGTGATTCTACCCCTAGGGAGAATATTGACATCCAGCGTTGGGAAGCCGAGATGACGTGCAGATTGTTCAATTACTGGTTTACAGGTGTAGAATTGACCCCAAACCAAGAAAATTTTGCCCGCGAAGAACACGCTCGTTACTATCAAACACTTAAGGAATTCGATAAAAATCCTAGAGCGAAGGAAGCAGGTGCTTTTAGTATGAGCGTCAATGGAGACGGTCGCTATATATGGACTGGTACTGAGGCAATAGTCCTTGAGGAGAAGTTCTTGAAACGTCTTGAAAATGGGTTGGATCGACAGCAGATTCAACAGCTCAAAGAAAACTTACAAACTATGAGACGGGCGGCAGTTCAAGTAACAAAAAATAGCGTACCCGAATTTTAGGCTGATTGATGACTTGCACCAATTGCAATAATCAGGAGGTAGAGCCTAGAATGTTGACTTTGTAGTCTTTAGACCACGATACTTCACACGAAATCTGTGTCTTCTTTATTGGTATGAAAGTGTCTGTTAGTGCCACTTTCACACAAGCAGAAACCAGCACTAATAATTTTTATGAAAACTCACGAAAAACAACCAAAGTCCACACCCTAGTGGTCTGTCAAGTTTAAAATGATGGATAAGAAAAACGTACCATGGTAGCTTTCTACAAGGTTTTCAGAACAAATCTATCCTTCACAATAAACTTGACGCACTACTAGGGTGGTGCTGCCAATTTATTAAATCAAATCTAAATAATTTAGACACAATAACTAAAAAAATTGGATTGCTTATCTAAAGGCTTAACTAATATTCTTAAATTATGGTGATTTAAATCACCACTTGAATTGATTACGACCTTATTAATTAATAAGAAAAATGATGCCAAGTATCAATAAACAATCCCAATCTCTCGACAAAATCGCTGGTGTACAAGACCTTTCCGATGAAAAGGCTGTTACCTGCTCTGGTGGACAAATCACCCTATGGACTGGTGCAAACCGCACAGGGACAAGCAGGGTCTACACCGGAGACGTGAACGATTTGGGTGCTTTTAGGAATATTTTTTCATCCTTTGAAGTCGAAAGCGGTACTTTATATGAACTTTTTACCGGGAAAAATAAAACTGGTAATGGTGTCGTATTAGGTGGATTCTTTGGACAAGGAGGCAACTTTGGATTTGGATTTGATAATAACGTCGAGTCTATTGATCGTCTTGATTAATGTGTTAATTACTTACACTAAGGATTCGTGTAAAAATAACCTGAACATTTTTTATATGGAAGCTAGTTTGATAAGCTATTTCAGATAAAATTTGTACAACTTATTTTTACATAACTCCTAAGCATGAACTAAAAACGGGGAAATTTCATCAAAATTGACACTCTAGGTCAAAGCTCCGTTATGGGCGCTCGTGCTTGGGACAGCTTAAATGTCTCCCAAGCATATTTCCTAATTTACTTTCACTAGGGGCTATTTTTTGCTGATTGGTGTCAACTTAAGTTCAAAGCAAGCGCGAAGATTCCATAATTTTGTGTTTGCTCAAAATTTTTTACCCTTCTTCACTTTACGGCACATTTCTTCTTACAAGTTCCCAAAGGCTGAGAGTGGGGTTTTGATGTTTTGAGCGACGCTTAACCCTCTTCTGTCACTTTCCGGATTTTCTTATTAATAAAAAGTTTTCAAGAGACATAATATCAATAGTTTGAGGCTTTTTGAGTAAAAATTTTGTCAATTTCCCATCCTGCGGAAATTATATTCACAAATAACTGAGCTATCGCTCTCGGGGGAGGGTTACAGAATTTATAAATAGCAAATGTTTTCGGAGAGTGACAGAAGAGGGTTAAGTTCAAAGGGGTGAGCAAATAATAGCCCTTACTACTAGCGTTGCTTTGGAGCATCAACACTCAGACATGGGATATCAAGTTGTTCGACAACATAGTGAAGAAGACTGCGGTGCTGCTTGCCTTGCCACTGTTGCCAAACATTATGGACACACTTTTACCTTAAACCGAATTCGAGAAGCAGTAGGAACAGGTTCGCGGGGAACTACTCTATTAGGCTTAAACCGGGGAGCAGAAGCATTAGGGTTTAACACCCGTCAAGTTAAAGCAAATGCTGAATTTATCGAATCTTTGCACAACGCTCCTTTACCAGCAATTATTCACTGGAAAGGTAATCACTGGGTCGTTTTATACGGGCAAAAACATAAAAAATATGTAATTTCCGACCCCGGTGTAGGTATTCGCTATCTTAGCCACGAGGAGTTAATAGATAGCTGGATTAACGGCATGATGTTGCTATTAGTGCCAGATGATATCCGCTTTAACGAGCAACCAGAAGATAAAATTCAAGGCATTAAGCGTTTTCTGGCAAGAGTTTTACCCTATCGGCTTATTCTTGCTCAAGCGATCGCAATTAACTTCGCTGTGGGAATACTTTCCCTAGCATCTCCGTTTATGATGCAACTTCTCACGGATGACGTACTGGTGCGCGGGGATACTCAGTTGCTAACTACTGTGGCGATTGGGGTAATTACATTAAACTTAATCAAAAGTGTGATTGGTTTAGTACAGGCTCACTTAATTGGTCACTTTGGTCAACGCTTACAATTAGGACTAATCTTTGAATACGGACGTAAACTGCTGCACTTACCCCTCTCATATTTTGAAGGTCGTCGCAGTGGGGAAGTTGTTAGTCGAATTGCTGATATTGGTGCAGTTAACCAGTTAGTTTCCCAGATAGTTCTCGGTTTACCAAGTCAATTTTTTATCGCCATAGTTTCTTTGAGCTTTATGCTGTTCTACAGCTGGCAACTTACTTTAGCTTCTATTGTCGCTTTTATCTTAGTTGCAGTTATTAATCTGCTTTTCCTACCAGCAATGCACCAGCAAAGCCGTAAACAAATTGTTTTGGGTACAGAGAATCAAGGTTTTCTCGTAGAGACTTTTCGCGGGGTTCAGGTAATAAAAACCACTCAAGCCACTCCTCAAGCTTGGCAAGAGTATCAGACGAATTACGGTCGGATGGCAAATGTGGGATGGAAGTCTATGAAGCTGGGGCTTTATAGCAGTACAATCACTGGTATTTTTTCAAGTTTAACTAATATAGGCGTACTATGGATAGGTAGCTACTTGGTAATTAGTAACACTTTATCTATCGGGCAATTACTGGCTTTTTACGGGATGAGTGGTAACTTTCTTGGATTTCTGAGTAGTGCTATTGGATTAATTGATGAGTTTGTAACTGCCAAAGTTATCATCCAACGCCTGAATGAAGTAATAGACACCTCCCCAGAGGATGAAAATGATTTTAAGAAACCTTGGGTAGAACTTTCTGCGAATGCAGATATTATGTGTACGAACCTTAATTTTCACCATGCTGGTAGAGTTGATTTATTAGAAGATTTTTCTGTAAATATTCCTGGGGGTAAAGCAACTGCCTTAATTGGTAAATCCGGCTGTGGTAAAAGTACTCTTGCTAAACTCATTACTGGTTTATATAAAGTTCAATCTGGTAATATCCGTTATGGTGTATACAATCAACAAGATTTATCTTTAGAATATTTGCGACAACAGGTAGTATTAATTCCCCAAGAAGCCCACTTCTGGAGTCGTTCAATTATTGAAAATTTCCACTTTAGTTATCCCAATATTAGTTTTGAAGATATAGTCAAAGCTTGTCAAATTGCTAGTGCGGATGAATTCATTAGCAAACTACCTGATAAATATCAAACTATTTTAGGAGAATTTGGTGCTAATCTCTCCGGCGGTCAAAAACAAAGATTAGCCATAGCCAGAGCAATTGTTACCGAGCCACCGATACTAATTTTAGATGAATCTACAGGCGCTCTTGACCCAGTGAGTGAAGCTCAAGTTTTGGATGGATTGCTTTACCATCGTCAAGATAAAACCACAATTATGATTAGTCACCGTCCTAAAGTGATTGGACGTGCTGATTGGATTATGTTGCTTGAAAATGGACGTTTAAACATTCAAGGTACACCAGAAGAACTACGTCAAATCAAGGGCGAACATTTAGACTTTCTTGATGATGTTTTGACTGATAAAAATGGTTTTTCATCATCATTAGCTATTAGCAGGACTTAGACATTTTTTGTAGTTGAAAAAAGCCTCAAAGGTATACATACCAGTATTTTTACAACGATTAGATTATTCTCTTGATATATCTGGGTTTGAGCAATTTTTTGGGTGTTGAAGTATATCCCTTGCCCTAACTAGATTTGAGACTTTTTTCTTATTGTTTTTTGTCTAATTCCCATTAGTCATTAACTATTAATAGTTATTTCTCTTATTCCCTCATCTACCTATGTTTAGTAATTCTGATACGAATTTTTTACCGGAAGCGAAAGAAAACGAATTTCTCCCACCAATTAGTCGTTGGACTACTTTTGGTGGGATGTTTATTGTCTTTGTGTTAGGGTTAGCTGTCCCTGTAGCTGCTGTTGTTAAATACAAAGTAACTGTCCAAGGACAGGCTGTTGTGCGTCCAGATGGTGAATTGCGAATTGTCCAAGCTGCAACTGAAGGACAGGTCATAGAAATTTATGTTAAAGAAAATCAAGTAGTTAAGAACGGAGATAAAATTGCAACTATTGACGATTCCCGTTTACAAACTAAAAAAAGTCAACTGCAAAGCAGCATTGGACAAGCAAGATTACAATTAGTTCAAATCAATGCTCAGATTAATGCTACTGGTAGTCAAATTCGAGCCGAAACCGACCGTCTTAACCGAGTTATCGCCTCAGCAGAGGCTGAATTAAGCGGTCGCGATCGCGATTATAAGGACAGAAAAATTACTACTGTTACAGAACTTCAAGAAGCCCATGCTAATGTCAAGATAGCTAGAAAAGAATTGCAAGAAGGTGAGGCTAAATTGCAATCAGCACAAGCAGAATTGCGAGCTACTGAAGCAGCCTTGGGAGCAACGAAGTCTAAGCGCAACCGATATAAAAGTGTAGCTAAAGAAGGAGCACTTTCCAAAGATCAAATGGAGGAGGTGCAACTAGCTGTTAAACAGCAAGAACAAGCTGTTTTGACACAAAAAGCAGTGATTACAGCTCAAGAGCAAACTATTGAAAAGTTAAAACAAGCAATCAGAGTTGCCATCGTTAGACGAAAACGCTTTCAAGCAGCCCTAAACCCAAGTAATGCAGAAGTTGCGATCGCAACTGAGCGTGTTCCCCAAGAGAAAGCTTCAGGAAAAGCTAACAAAGCTACTTTAGAAAAAGAACACCAAGTTTTGATTAAGCAAAGGATTGAAATTGAAAAACAATTAGAGCGTGATAAGAGCGAACTCAAACAAGTAGAAAAAGAACTCAATCAAACCACTATTACTGCCACAGAGGACGGTATTATTTCCCAGCTAAATTTGAGAAACCCTGGTCAAACTGTGCGTGCTGGTGAAAAAATTGTCCAAATTGTTCCTAAGTTTGCTCCCAAGTTTATCAAAGCAGCTGTAGGCTCTGAGGATAAAGCTAAGGTGAAAGTTGGTCAAAAGGTACAAATGCGGGTGAAAGCTTGCCCTTATCCAGATTACGGTACTCTAAATGGTGAGGTAAAGGCGATTTCCCCAGATTCTGTTGCTCCTCAAAAAAATGATACTGCCTCTAATGAGACAAATACTACACCAACAGCAACTGCACCTAGTGCTTTCTACGAGGTAACAATCAAACCACAAACTCTTGCTTTAGGTCATGCTGAAAAGAAATGTCAAATTCAATTGGGGATGGATGGTAGGGCTGATATTGTTACCAAAGAAGAAACTGTACTGCAATTTTTCCTTAGAAAGGCAAGGTTAATTACAGACATTTAAGAAAAAAAGTAACTTCTGAGAAAGTGTAATTATAAGTAAGTGTAATTAAAGAACAAATCACACACTTACAGAATTGTCAAAAATATCAATGATGCTTTGAAATGCAACCTGTGAGAATAACTCTTGCTTAAACGAAAAATATTATTACACTCTTAATTATTATGAAATTTGCCTTCTATATATCCTCCTTATTTGCTCACGCATCATCTATTTTGCTGCTAGGTTTTTCAATACCAGTGATTGCACAAATACCAGCTTTTAATAATTCTCCAGTTAGAACTGAATTATCACAACTACAGGTATCACTTCAGGCACCCCAACTTACCACTGCTGATATTTTAAAATTAATTGCCAAAATTGAAGTTGAGCAAGCATTAAGTTTAGCCAAATTCAACCCGCAACATCCAGGTATTAAGCATTTTGATACTAAACTTCAGGACTTATATACACAAATTAATAGCGCACAACCTCAACCAACTGAAGACACAGCAAAAAGCATGATATCCAATGCTGCGTATCGAAAAATGGAAGATTTAAAAATAGAGCGATCGCAGCTCATAAAAAAGTTTCGCCCAAAGCATCCAGGAATAGTAATAATTGATAGGAAGATAAAGCAATTAGAAGAATTAATTCGCCGTCAGAGGGTTTAGTTATAGTAAAAAAGCAATCAAAGGAGTACAAGAGAGACTTTTGCAGCTTAAAAAGATTTAGAAATACCATATAATGTAATTAAGACAAATATTTGCGATCGCTTTCACAAGATAGAAATAATTTTGCGGTAATTTTTAGCTGATTAGTTATTTTATTTTGCTTTCTTTCAGCAATAATAATATATTTGTAAATTATTATTCTTCTTCCTCAACCATTACTTCTGGTTGATCAAACCACCAGGGATTAGCTATTTCCTTAGTTTTTATAAAAATACTTTTCTTTCTCAGAAATCTTTGCAACCCATCTACTCCTGTACGAGAATGACCCATACCAGAAAACTTCATAGGGTTACTTTCTCCCTCTTGCAAAATATTACTTAAAGCAGCATCATTGACACTTATTGTTCCAGCTTCGATATTGTTCGCGAATAATAAAGCTTCTGTTTCATCACCTGAAAATACTGCTGCACTCATTCCATAATCGCAATCATTCGCTAAAGTTACAGCTTCATCTAATTTAGAGAATGACATTATTGGCATTACAGGACCAAATGTTTCTTCTTTCATGATTTTCATATCATGGTTAACATCCGTAATTACCGTCGGACGACACCAATAACCACCATCAATTTCTTCTACTTTTCCTCCACAGTGAATAGTTGCTCCCTTTTCTACAGCTTCTTGCAAATGCTCTTCAATAATTGCAGCTTGAGATGGAGTAACAATTGGACCAATTCCCCCATTCTCAATGTCAGAATGGGTTAATGTTACTTTATGTGCCTTTGTAACTAATTTGTGAAAAAAATCTTCGTGAATTGATTGCGCTACATAAATTCTTTCAATTGCACGACAGGACTGTCCTGTATTCAGAATTGAACCCCACAAAATTGCTGAAGTCGTAAATTCTAAGTTAGCTGATTCTAAAACAATTGCGGGGTCTTTTCCCCCTAATTCTAAACAAGAAGGTATAAAGCATTTAACTGCTGCTTCTGCTACCTTAAGACCTGTAGTTACATGACCTGTAAAACATATAAAATCTACTTGTTCTATAAGATTTGCACCAGTGACTCCATCTCCTTCAATAAAAGCAAGAACATCTCGCAGTTGTGTAACATTATTAAGAGCTGCAATCAGAGGAACCATAAATCGTGGTGCAATTTCACTTGGTTTTACCGCTACACTACAACCTGCAAGTAATGCGGGAATAACGTCAATAGTTGAAAGCTGTAAAGGAAAACTCCAGGGACTAATTACACCAACAAGTTCATAAGGAACTGCACCCTGCAGTAAATGGATAAAGCGAATTGATGTTTCTTGTCTAGACTCACGTAGGGTTCTTGATGCTAATCCGCACCAGTAATCAATACTTGCCAATAAAGAATCTACTTCTAATTCCGAAAATGATAGTCTACCCGTATCCCTAACTAAAGCATTTATTAAATTATCCCGTTCGGATAAAATCGCCTCTCTCCATTCCTGTAATGCTTTAATTCGACCTTCCAGACCTATTTTTTGCCAACTTTTGTGTGCTCTGCGCAAACGATTACACTGCTGTTCTAATAACTTAGGCGGTGGCGGGATAATCACATAATCATATTTACCATTTCGAGGGTTACGCACTTCTATCGGTTTGGACATTAATTGAAATTAGGAGTTAGTAATTGGTAATGGGTAATTGGTAATTGGTAATTGGTATACAAAGGATATATTAAATTTGTAACTTATTCCCACTTTGGGAGAATTATGTTCGTTGTTCAGACGTTCTCATAGAATATTTTGTTGCAATATCGTCCTAAAGTGGGTAATTTGGGAAATTTTGGGGTTATCGTACCAGTATTTAGTTTCGCAAATATGTTGAATTGATTGCTTTTCTTGTTTTCATATTCTTATTAGATATATCCAAAATTTTAAATTCTATATCCTTAGCAATTGATAATTAATAACTAATAACTGATAATTAACTCGTCATAAATGCAGCAAGCAAAAGGTTGATACTCATGGCTGAAGCTCAAATAGGTATTATTGGTGGTAGTGGTTTATACAAGATGGATGCCCTTACAGATATGAAGGAAATCATCGTTAATACACCTTTTGGTTCACCATCAGATGCAATAATTATTGGCAATTTAGCAGGTGCAAAAGTTGCTTTCCTGGCTCGTCATGGTCGTAATCACAGATTACTACCTTCTGAGTTACCTTTTTGTGCCAATATTTATGCGATGAAACAGCTAGGGGTTGAGTACATTATCTCAGCTAGTGCAGTAGGTTCTCTCAAAGAGGAAGTAAAGCCATTGGATATGGTAGTTCCCGATCAATTTATTGATAGAACGAAGAACCGACAGTCTACCTTCTTTGGTAATGGAATAGTTGCTCATGTTGCTTTTGGCGATCCAGTTTGTAAAAATTTAGCAATGATTCTTCAAGATGCGATCGCATCTCTCAATTTACCAGATGTAGTTTTACATCGCGGCGGTACTTATGTCTGCATGGAAGGTCCAGCATTTTCCACAAAAGCTGAGTCTAATTTGTATCGTAGCTGGGATGCGACAATTATTGGTATGACTAATTTAACAGAGGCAAAATTAGCTAGAGAGGCAGAAATTGCTTATGCAACATTAGCATTGGTTACTGACTATGATTGCTGGCATCCCGACCATGATAATGTCACTGTAGAAATGGTGATAAATAACTTACAGCGCAATGCGACTAGTGCCCAGAAAGTTATCCAAGCAGCAGTCAAACAATTACATCACAATCCACCACAAAGTGATGCTCATTCTGCATTAAAGTACGCTATTCTTACACCATTAAATAAAGCTCCAAGCCCCGTCAAAGAGAAGTTAGGATTGCTGTTGAAAAAGTATTTGTAATAATAGGGGATTGGGAGGAGACTGGGACATGGGGAGCGAAGGAATTAATAGTGCAGCCATGACCCATTACTCCAGCTATGGTTGAGCTAAGGAAGATTTACGTTTGTTGTATGCAGCCAAAATTTTCCTATTTTTATTTAAAAGCCAAATAATAGTTGTGAGTAATGATACTCCACCAGTGGCTAAAAGCATGATTACAAATTGATTGGAAATTCCTTGGTGTAAGCTCATACCAATACCAGCACCAAATACAACTGCAAATAATGCCAGAATTTGACCAAATAAAGTGGAATATCTTTGAGCAATATGACTTCTTAGAACTGTTCCAGCGACGCAACCAACGATGAATCCTGCGACACTACCGCTTAAGAAGCTGCCTACCATGGCAAAATCTAGTAAAAATCCAATAACTACAATTAGCAGGGTCAAAACTAGTGTCCCACGGGAGGAAAATTTAAATAACTCTACTTCATTCCATCCAATAAACGAACCATTCATAAAACCTGCCAAAATTCCTAGCATAGTTCCTAACATTCCCAGAACATCTGTGACTGGAACCAGGAAAGTTGCTACACCAATACACGCGATCGCTGTAGCAATAATTATAGATAAAGAAGTGTAGGGAGGTTTGGAAAGTTGTAAAGATGGGGTTGATATAGTTAAATTAATAGTCTGAATATCTTGATTGCTATTGGTTTTTAATAATAACTGACGTTCGTAAGTTTGAGATGCCATTAATTTTCCAGTATCAATTTCAATATCACATTTGATACGATTTCCTTGAAACTGGTACGGATTAATGCTAATCCAGTTATTTAAATGATTATGGGAGTTTTTGGTGTCCCCAGAATTGGGTGCAACTTCCCAATGTCCTA
Source organism: Cyanobacteria bacterium P01_A01_bin.84 (assembly GCA_039030795.1). Taxonomy (GTDB): domain Bacteria; phylum Cyanobacteriota; class Cyanobacteriia; order Cyanobacteriales; family Nostocaceae; genus JBCCDM01. Next base: position 7,264 of record JBCCDM010000077.1, on the reverse strand, counting down.
TAAGTGTAGTTTCTAGAACAAAATTATTAATTTTTACTGTTTCTATAAGATGTTCTCCTAAGAATTTAGCTTTTAGATTCAATTCTTCTGTATCTAGCTTTGCTTCTGCTTGTCTTTCAATCTCTATATTATTTAAAGCTTTTAGAGCGTCTTCAGCATCCCCATAACGCTCAATAATTTTAGAATGGGTTAATTTCTCTATCCAAGCGACAAAATCTAAGCTTACATCCTTTGGTACGTATTGGCGGAAATAAAGATCGCCGCTACTATTAATAAGTTTATTTAATTTTGCTGTTTCAGTGTGAGTTAGTAAGCTAATAATACTTACTCCCAAAGCATATAAATCTGTGGCTTTATTAAGGGAACGATTTGCAATCTGTTCCCGGGGTTGGAAAACATTGGTAATCTTAGTGTATGCAAGGGTGGTATTTTGGGGTTCGTGGCTTAAATCGAAACCTACCAAATACACCCGTTCTCGATCGTCGATCCAAATATTTTCTGGTCTAATATTTCGATGTACAATTGCTGGAGTTTCGTTTTGTAAATCAATTAGAATATCCAAAACTTCAGCAGCAATATACTTGAGCTTATCTGGTGTCATCCCCTGATAATGACTAAGTGGAGTTGCTTTTTTATATTCCTGAACTAAACAAATACTTGTAGATGTTTCAAAGCTCTCAAGAAAACGACCAATTCTAGGATGGATTAATTCTAGTAAAACCTGAATCTGCTCTTGATTGGTTTGCGCAACCTCACCTGCGTATTTAGAACAACTGAATTCTTCAATAATCACAGGTTGTTTAGTTTTTACAGCTACTCCAAAATAAGCTGTTCTATCTGTTTCTCCATATCTATCTAAGGTACGATAAACCTGATAACCCTGTTGTAAAAAGTGCTGTTGTAAATCATTCATAACACCTATACTGAAATAGTCTTTACTTATTAATCCCAAAATAGGTATAAAAATGACTATTTCGGTAATAAGTAATGGGTAATGGGTAATTGGTAATAGCTGTGCTATTAATTCCTTCACTCCCCATCTCCCCATCTCCCCATCTCCCCATCTCCCCATCTCCCCATCTTCCCAGTATCCCAGTCTCCTGCTCTCTACTAAGCCAATTATCAAACTACTTGATAAACAAAGTTCAAGCTTGCCCAATGATTTACATCTAAACCGTATGAATCTGCTGATAAAGCATTGTTGCTTTCATTCATACTTGCTTTATGTAAGTCTTCAAGAACCGCTCGAACAACTTCTACAGGGTTTGATAATTTCAGCACTTGTTCTTGTCCATTTCCAGCATAATTACTGTCTTCTAAAGCTTTAAGAGTTTTAGTAAAAGGAGCTGTACTGAAAATTAGCTGTGTTTCGCACCAAGAGACTAATCCTTTTGCAACCCATTCAAAACCAGCTGTGGTTTGGGGAATTATTCGGGATTTTTGTGGTTCAATGATTACATCTTGAAGTATGAGTTGGGGTTGAGAACTGTCAACTTGTTTATTTTGAGACCAGGGATAAAGAGCGATCGCATCCCTGTTAGCATCTAAACCAAGTAACATTATATAAAGCGGTTTTTCCCCTTGGTTATATACTCGATAGTGCATTCGGCTACCAATGGGTACGGTTAAAGTATCTGCTGGTAAAGTCCTTGGGGGACTACCTGGATTAGTTTTTCGACCCGATACAGATTCTGTTTGGCGTTGAATTAATACCCGTGGGGATAAGGAATTATTAATTTCTAGACTAGCTTTAACCTTTAAAGCAGAAGAAGTTTCATTGTCTGTGAGTCGCCACATTTTCGCAGCTCGTAAGCTGCAAAGTTTCCTTTCTAAACGCTGTACAGCCAGTTTTACAGCTTCTCCTTCTTCTCCAACAGTATTAGGAATTAATTTGCTACCTAAAGAAAATAAACCATAACGATTAGGAGAAGCCAGAATAGAAATACTTGTTGGTAAATCTTTGGCTTGGGTAGATGGTAATTTTCCGAATACATAATCTGCTGGTTGTTCTTCTGCAATTACAGTAGATACACTCCCAAATCCAGCGAAGGCACTGGTTGCATCCACCCGTTCAATTCTCTTCAACTCACTATCAAGAGCAATAACTAAATTGATGTTATGGGGTAATATCCGGAAGCTCTCCTGAATGAATTCTCCTCGTTTTGGATTCAATTCAGTATTTTCGCTAATACTGTGTACCTCAGCTTTTGCTTTTAATCCAGAGCGCGATCGCAAAATTAACTGGATATCTTTACTTTGATTAATTACGGAAAATCGGAAATTACTATTTGTGTATTCTAGAAGTTGTGGTGAAATACCAGCTAGTAATAAATTTACTGTTCTACCACTATCTTCTATATCCGTAATAACCCCTTGGGCATTTGTGGAATTAGAAATAAGATAATTTTTATTTAAGAGTACTTTTTGTTGAGTTTTTTGGGGATCTAGTACAGTTGGTTGTTGTTCTGCACCTAAAAGCTGCATTTTAGCGTTGATACGAGAAAGACTGACTTGAATCGTTTTCGCAGGGGTTGTTTCCCATAGATACTGGCTCAGGATGTAAGTAAATAAACCCGCAGTAAAACCAGAACAGGAAATTTCTCTAGCTAATTGCTTAGAGTTAGAGGCCGCAGCTAATAAAACAGGAGGAGCTTTTATAATAGCTTTCTCCTTCATTTGCTTTTGAAATTCCAATTCTTCAGCAATAATTTCTGCCGATTGCAGTGTTTCACAAACTCGTATTCCTAAAGCCGTAGGTAAGCGAGTTCCAGGAGAAGAAAAACTAGTATCTAAAACTGCCACAGCTTTTTCGGCTGCTTGCGATCGCAATAGTAGCAATAAAGTATCTTCAAGTAGATAATCTACTATTTTTTTATCTTTGGAGCTATTTTCATCAGAAGTTATCAGAGAATTTTCACCAGTTTCGATCAAATTACCTACATTGACGCGACTGCCATAACCGCTAAAGTGAAATACAACTGTATCATCAGGTTTAGCCTGTTGAATCAGATGTTCTACAAAAGTAGTTTCTATAGAATCTCTACTAGCTTGTTCGTCTGTTAAACATAAAATATCTGACGGGTGAAAGCCAAAACGATGAATTAATAGTTCCTTTTGCAATTCTAAATCCGTCAGACAGCCAGACAGTCCTGGTAGGTTTGAATACTTATTGATACCTACTAACAAAGCTAACTTACGGGAAGTGGATTGCGCTAAAGCTTGATAATAGCGGTTTCCGAAGGAAAACCAATCGGCTTCAGCTATCCCCAATGCCGCAATTATTGAGCCAAATCGTTGTAAAAACGAACGCCGTTTCATCATCGAGCTCATCAACCCTCAATCTATCCGCTATCAGCTTAAATGGCGGTAGTCTGTCGTGTAAAGCTAGACAATATACTGTTTCAGATACAGTTTACATTTTAAGGGCTAAGTAAGGGATTGCATCGCCCTTACTAATTCGGCTGCGACTTCGGGACGGGAAAATTCTGGTGGTGGTGATTCTCCTCGACGTAACATCTCTCGAACCTTAGTTCCAGATAGGTGTAGGCGCTCTTGGGGAGTGCTAGGACTAGTTTTGCTAGTCGCCATTTGTTTGGTACGAGTACAGTAAAAAGCGTGTTCAAATTTCATTGGTATGATACCCAGTTCTTCTGGTGAAAATTCATCAAAAATATATTGAGCATCATAAGTACCGTAATAGTCGCCAACTCCTGCATGATCCCGTCCCACAATAAAATGAGTACAGCCATAATTTTTCCGGATCAAGGCGTGGAAAATTGCTTCGCGAGGTCCAGCATAGCGCATCGCTGAAGGGTTGATAGCCAAAATTACTCTGTCTGCTGGATAATAATTATCCATTAATATTTCGTAACAACGCATCCGCACATCAGCAGGAATATCATCAGATTTTGTTGCTCCTACCAATGGATGTAAAAACAAACCATCTACGGTCTCTAGAGCGCACTTTTGAATGTATTCGTGGGCGCGATGAATGGGGTTACGAGTTTGGAAACCTACAACAGTTCTCCAGCCCTTCTCTTGGAAAATTTTTCTGGATTCGGCAGGGTCAATTTGATACTTAGGAAACTGTGGATGAGGATCCCTGCTAAATAACCAAACGTCTCCGGCTAAATTAACCTCACCCTGGCTGTAAACTACTTTCACACCAGGATGCTTTTCTTCATCAGTCCGGTAAACGTTAATTGCTTCTTTTTGCTTGTCATAACTGTATTTTTCGCTTACATTTAAAACTCCGATGTAGCGTCCTTCTGGATTATCTAACCGAACATAATTACCCTCTGTAATCGACTGTGCGGTTTCTTTGTTTACTGATAAAGTAATCGGGATAGACCATACAGTTCCATCAGCTAGTCGCATTTCATTAACTACACGGTTATAGTCCGCCTGGTTCATAAAACCAGTCAAAGGGCTAAAACCACCAATGGCAATCATTTCTAAGTCTGAAACAGCCCTTGCATCAAGTTGCACTCGCGGTAAATGCTCAGCTTTAGAAAGAAATTCTTCTTTTTGTTCTGCTGTTGCAATACGATTTATTAACTGTCCACCATGAGGGGAAATACTTTCTCGAGGGTGACTCAAAATACTACCTTCTCTAATTGAAGTACAATTTTTTAATAAATTAATTATTTATTAACTTATCAAAATGCAGGTACTCTGGGAATCGAGAATTTGAGTCTTGTAATTAAATTTACGGTCAGAACCCTCCCGACCTTGGGATAGGAAGGAAGAATAATGCTTTTATTACTTGTTTCTTACTTGTTCTGTTTATGTAAATAAAGCATTCGTTCATTAAGTTCTTCTAGGGGTATATTTAATCTTTGACTGATTGTTGCTTGTATTGTAGATAAGTCTGTAGTGGGTAATTTAAATTGCGATCGCTCAATTTCTTCTGTTTTCTTTTTAACGTAGACTTCGCAAAATCCCATTCCTTGGTAAATTTTGACCTGAATTGAAATATCTTTGTATGGAGCTTTTGGTTTGACTAATTGGGGCTGAACCATGCTTTTGGCAGAATAGGTGATTATGTGGTTAGTTACCAAGTTTGTTGCCAGCCAAAAACATAAGCCTAAAATTGGTAGAGGCAACCAAAAATCCATTCCTAAGTATTTTAGCCATTGCGGTCGTTGAAATTTAAACATCTTGAGTTTATTTTTTATTAACGTTGGTTCCCAATATTCATTATTCTCAACTTCTCGTTATATGTGTGATTTATTACATATAATTTATTTTTAAGTTATTAAGTAAATATTCCCTCAAATAAATATCATAAATATCTTTTTATCTGAGAAACTATGCTGATTTATTCCCAATCTTCCGGTATAGTTTTGCATGGGTTTGATATTTTATCTATCAACCGAAATATTGCTTTATACCATGATGCAAGTAAATTCTAAGTACAAGACAAAATGAATAATCAGGGTTATAAACTTCTTCAACAGAAAAAAAAATTTCTATTTAGTAATAAAAATCTCAGGGCTATTTTGAAATTACCATTAGCATTATCCACCCTGTTAATAATATCGGGTGGAACATTATCATTATCACCAATATCAGTTAACGCTGAAAACACAAGTCAAAAAGTTGGTTTGTCATTATTAATAGCACAAGCTCCAACTAATCAAAATATCATCTATGTTAATCCTGAAACAGGGAATGACACTGAAGGTGCAGGAACAGCAGAAGCAAGCGCTTATAAAACTATTACTTTTGCCTTACAAAAGGCTCAACCAGGTACAGTCATTCAATTAGCACCTGGTATTTATACCAGCGAAACTGGTGAAACTTTTCCACTAGAAATTAAAAGCGGTATCACACTCAAAGGTGACGAATCTAGCAAAGGTCAAGCTTTTGTAATCACTGGCAGCGGTGAATATGTCAGCCGTACTTTCGCTAGACAAAATATTACTATTCTTGCTGGTGAGAATGCTACTATTAGCGGTGTTACAGTTACTAATACTGAGAGACGAGGTACAGGTGTTTGGGTAGAATCAACTAATCCTATTATTCAAAATAATACATTTATTAACAATAAGCGCGAAGGTGTATTTGTTACTGGTACAGGCAACCCTAAAATAGAGAATAATGTATTTTCTCAAAATAGTGGTAATGGGGTTTCTGTTGCTAAATCTGCACAAGGAGAAATTCGCAATAATGTATTTCAAAACACAGGATTTGGTTTAGCAATTGGTGGAACATCTTCTCCTTTATTGGCAGAGAACCGAATTATTGAAAACATAGACGGTATTTTTATTTCCAATTCAGCTAAGCCTAAATTACGTAAAAATGTAATTGAAAATAACCAACGAGATGGAATAATAGTTATCTCTAACGGTTTACCCGACCTAGGAACAAATGAAGAACCTGGTGAGAATTTTATTCGTAATAACAAACGTAACGACCTTAACAATGCGACTCGCGGTACAATCATCGCCATTGGTAATGATATTGATGCTGATAAAATTGCTGGTCAGGTAGAGTTTGTTGCTGCAAAAGTAGATAAACCAGCCGGTGAAGCAACTGCTTTTAGCGATGTCACAACAGGTTATTGGGCAAAAAACTATATTGAAGCTCTATCTGCTCAAGGTGCGATCGCTGGTTTCCCGGATGGTACATATAAACCAGATGAACCTGTAACTCGCGCTCAATTTGCAGCTATCATCAATAAGGCTTTTTCTCCTCAAGCTAAGCGTACTACTACTAGTTTTAGAGATGTTAATCGCAATTTTTGGGGTTGGGAAGCGATTCAAACTGCTTATAAAGGAGGTTTTTTAGCTGGATATCCTGGACAAATTTTTAAACCTCAACAGCAGATTCCTAGGGTACAAGTTTTGGTTTCCCTTGCAAATGGTTTAGAACTAAGTGCAAGCGATCAAAGTTCTCTTTCTTTTTACAGCGATGCTTCACAAATTCCTAATTATGCTAAAGGTCCAGTTTCAGCAGCAACTATTAAAGAATTAGTTGTAAACTATCCTACACTTCAAAAACTCAATCCCAATAGACAAGCTACTAGAGCAGAAGTTGCAGCTTTTGTGTATCAAGCTTTGGTGAATGCTGGACGTGCTCAAGCACTTCCTTCGCCTTATTTAGTAAAAGTATCTAATTAATTGGGTTTTAGATTACTATAGATATTCCCAAAAGTATCTATAACATTAGACTAAAAAGCATCACGCTCTTAATCAAGAGCATGATGCTTCATAAAATAACTTTTTACAAGCTGGAGGTCTTTATTAAAATCCGACCTCAT